>NZ_JBHWZP010000051.1:0-39626 GCF_042728395.1 Streptomyces sp. NPDC060205 | reverse complement strand
GCCCCTCCGGCGTTTGAGGAGCGGGGGTGCGGGGGCGGAGCCCCCGAGGCAGGTACGGGAACGGGTAAGGGCGGCGGGGGCGAAAACTGCAGGTCGGATCAGTCGTCGAGCCGCACGACCCGCACCGCCCCCGCCGGCACCGCGAGCCGCCCCGCAGCCCGCTCCCCGGTCAGCAACTCCGTCCCGTGCGCATCGAGCGGCACCTTGACCTCCACACCGGTGTGGTTGATCGCGAAGAGGAACTCCCCCGACTCCCCCACCCGCCGCACGACCTCGACATCACGCGGCAGATCCCCACGCGGAGCGATCCGCGCATCATCCGCGGCCCACCCGATCAACGCGTCGAGCCCGGCGGCGCCGAGCCGCGTGGACACGTACCACGCGGACCCCGCGCCGAGCCGGTGCCGGGTGACCGCGGGATGCCCGGCGGCGAGCCCGTCGGCGTACGTCCACACGGTCTCGGCGCCGCGCGGCACGACGAACTCGCTCCACACGTCAGCGGCGAGTTCGGAGCCGTCGGGGCCGGTGAGGCGCACCCGGTCGCCCGCGAGGAGCGGCGAGAACTCCTCGACGGTCAGGCCGAGTACGTCCCGCAGGGGGCCGGGGTAGGCGCCGTCGTGCACGGCGTCGTGCTCGTCGACGATGCCGGAGAAGTACGAGACGACGAGCGTGCCGCCGTTCTCGACGTACTCCTTGAGATTGAGCCCGGCGGCCTCGGTCATCAGGTAGAGCGCCGGGACGACGACCAGCGGGTAGGCCGACAGGTCGGCCTCCGGGTGGGCGAAGTCGACAGTGAGGTGCCGGTCGTAGAGGGCTTCGTAGAAGGAGTCGGCGCGCTCGCGCGGGTCGTGGTCCTCGCTCGGCCGCCAGGCGAGGTTCTGCGCCCACCAGGAGTGCCAGTCCCACAGGACGGCGGCGTCGGCCACCGTACGGGTGCCGCGCACGGTGCTCAACGAGTCGACGGCAGCACCGAGTTCGACGACCTCGCGCCACACGCGCGAGTCGGTGCCCGCGTGCGGCAGCATCGACGAGTGGAACTTCTCCGCACCCCGTCGTGACTGCCGCCACTGGAAGAACATCGCGCCCTCGGAGCCCCGGGCCACATGGGCGAGCGAGTTGCGGGCCATCTGGCCGGGCGCCTTCGCGGGATTGCGGGTCTGCCAGTTGACGCCCGAGGTGGAGTGTTCGAGCAGCAGCCAGGGGGCGCCGCCCGCCACGGAACGGGTCAGGTCGGCGGCCATCGCGAGGTTCACGTGCGTACGGCGGCCGTCGGTGATCAGGTAGTGGTCGTTGCTGACGAGGTCGACCTCGCGGCCCCAGGCCCAGTAGTCGACGGAGTCGCACTGGCTGAGGGCGGTCATGAAGTTCGTGGTGACCGGGATGCCGGGCGCGAGGCGGTGCAGGATGTCCCGCTCGGCCACGAAGTTCTCGCGCATGGTGGCGTCGGCGAACCGCTTGTAGTCGAGCGCCTGGCCCGGGTTGCCTACGGTCGGGGTCAGCCGGGGCGGGTTGATCTGGTCGAGGTCCGCGTACCGCTGGCCCCAGAAGGCCGTGCCCCAGGCCTCGTTGACGGCGTCGATCG
This sequence comes from Streptomyces sp. NPDC060205, assembly GCF_042728395.1. Taxonomy (NCBI): domain Bacteria; kingdom Bacillati; phylum Actinomycetota; class Actinomycetes; order Kitasatosporales; family Streptomycetaceae; genus Streptomyces; species Streptomyces sp. NPDC060205. The sequence continues at coordinate 38,044 of NZ_JBHWZP010000051.1, read as the reverse complement.
CGTTCACGGTGCCGCCGGAGCCGTACGCCTCGGTGAGCCAGCGGCGGAAGTGGGCCGCGCAGCTCTCGCAGTAGCAGGCCGAGACCGGGACCCCGTACTCGTTGTGGACGTGCCACAGGGCGAGCGCGGGGTGTGCGGCGTACCGCTCCGCGAGCCGCTCGGTGATGTTCGCCGCGGCGGCGCGGTAGTGCAAGTTGCTGTGGCAGATGGCGCCGCGCGAGCCGAACGCGTACCGGGTCCCGTCGACGGCCACCGGCAGCGCCTCGGGGTGCTCCCGGTAGAACCAGGCGGGCGGCGCGACGGTCGGCGTACCGAGGTCGACGCGTATGCCGTTCTCGTGCAGGAGGTCCAGCACCCGGTCGAGCCAGCCGAAGTGGTAGGTGCCCGGCGAGGGTTCGAGAAGCGCCCAGGAGAAGATCCCGACGCTGACCATCGTGACGCCGGCCTCGCGCATCAGCCGGACGTCCTCGGGCCAGACGGACTCCGGCCACTGCTCGGGGTTGTAGTCCCCACCGAAGGCGAGCCGCGCAAGGCCCTTGGGGGTGGTCTCCGGCTTGGACTCCGGCGTGGACTCCGGCATGGATTGTCTCCCGGTCATTCGATCATTTGGGAACGTGCACACACTGTTCCAGCGGCGCGAGGCCAACATAACCGCACAGCATCAACCATTGACAAGTGTCCGGGATGTTTCTCTACTGTGAACGCTCACAGAAGCATGGCAGGCCTCCGCAGCAGGCGGAGGCCACGGTCAGGGAGATACATCCATGCCACACACGAAGCTGCGCCGCCTCGTGACCATCTCGGTCGCCGTCACCCTCGGCGCCACCTCGCTCGCCGCCTGCGGGTCCTCCGACGACGACAGCGAGGCCGACTCCGGGCCCGTCTCGCTGACGTACTGGTCCTGGACCCCGGGCATGGACAAGGTCGCCGCGCTGTGGAACGCGGGCCAGGGCAAGAAGGACCAGATCAAGGTCACGGTCAAGAAGCAGGCGTCCGGCGACACACTGGTCACCAAGATCCTCACCGCGCACAAGGCCAAGAAGGCCCCGGACCTGGTCCAGGCCGAGTACCAGGCGCTGCCGACACTGGTCAGCAACGACGCGCTCGCCGACATAGCCGGTGACGTGGACGGGGTGAAGGACAAGTTCGCCGAGGGCGTCTGGCAGCAGACGACGCTGGGCTCGGACGCGGTGTACGCGATCCCGCAGGACTCCGGGCCGATGATGTTCTACTACCGCCAGGACCTGTTCAAGAAGTACGGCCTCGACGTCCCGAAGACGTGGGAGGAGTTCGCCGAGACCGCCCGCGCGCTGAAGAAGAAGGCGCCGCAGACGGACCTGACCACGTTCTCCGCCAACGACTCCGGGCTGTTCGCCGGTCTCGCGCAGCAGGCCGGTGCCAAGTGGTGGACCACCGAGGGCGACAAGTGGAAGGTCGGCATCGACGACGCCGCCTCGCAGAAGGTCGCCGACTTCTGGGGCGGTCTCGTCGAGGAGGGCGCGATCGACAACCAGCCGATGTACACGCCCGCCTGGAACAAGGCGCTGAACACCGGCAAGCAGATCGCCTGGGTGAGCGCCGTCTGGGCGCCGGGCACCCTCACCACCGCCGCGCCCGACACCAAGGGCAAGTGGGCGATGGCCCCGCTGCCCCAGTGGTCCGCCGCCGAGAACGTCACGGGCAGCTGGGGCGGTTCGTCCACGGCCGTCACCACGGACTCCGCGCACAAGTCGGCCGCCGCGAAGTTCGCCACCTGGCTGAACACGGATCCCGAGGCGCTGACCGCGCTCGCGAAGGAGGGCGGCATCTATCCGGCCGCCACGACCGCGCAGACCAGTGACGCCTTCACCGAGCCGCCGGCCTACTTCTCGAACCAGCCGGACTTCTACACCCAGGCCTCCGCCATCGCGAAGACCACCGCGCCCTCCGCATGGGGCCCGAACGTGAACGTCGCGTACACCACGTTCAAGGACGCCTTCGGCTCGGCCGCCAAGAACAAGTCGGACTTCGGCGCGGCCCTGACGAAGATGCAGGACGACACCGTCGCGGACCTGGAGAAGCAGGGCTTCGAGGTCGCGGAGTGACCACCGCACGCCGGAACCGGAAGGCATACGGGGTCAAAGGGGCTCCCTATGCCTTCCTCCTCCCCGCGACGATCCTGTTCGCCCTGTTCTTCGCACTGCCCATCGGGTACGCGGTCTGGCTCAGTCTGCACAAGGTGCAGGTCAAGGGCCTGGGCCTCGGCTCGGGGGCCCGGAAGGAAGTCTGGGCGGGCCTGGAGAACTACACCGACTCCCTGACCGACTCCGAACTGCTCGCCGGAGCGCTGCGCGTGCTCGGGTACGGCGCCATCGTCGTCCCGGTCATGCTGGGGCTCGCGCTGCTCTTCGCGCTGATGCTCGACGCCGACCGGGTCCGCCTCGCGCCGGTCACCCGGCTCGCGATCTTCCTGCCGTACGCCATTCCCGGTGTCGTCGCCGCGATGCTCTGGGGCTTCCTCTATCTGCCGGACGTCAGCCCCTTCTACTTCGTCCTCGACCGGCTGGGCCTGCCGCAGCCGGATCTGCTGGACGGCGGGCCGCTGTACGTCGCGCTGTCCAACATCGCGGTATGGGGCGGCACCGGCTTCAACATGATCGTCATCTACACCGCGCTGCAGGCCATCCCCGCCGAGGTGTACGAGGCGGCCGAGCTGGACGGCGCCACCCCACTGCAGACCGCGCTCAGGATCAAGATCCCGATGGTGGTGCCCTCACTGGTGCTCACCTTCTTCTTCTCGATCATCGCGACGCTCCAGGTGTTCAGCGAGCCGACCACGCTCAAGCCCCTCACCAACTCCGTCTCCACGACCTGGAGTCCGCTGATGAAGGTGTACCAGGACGCCTTCGGCAAGGGTGACATCCACTCCGCCGCGGCGACCGCGGTGATCATCGCGTTCGTCACGCTGGTCCTGTCCTTCGGCTTCCTGCGGGCCGCGAACTCCCGTAACAAGCAGGAGGCAGCACAGTGAGTTCTCTTGCCGTCCGCAAGGCGGCCCCCGCCGCCGGCACGACGCCCGGTACCGCCCAGGGGCCGCCGCTGCGCCGCCGCATCGCCTTCGTCCCGACGGTGACCCTGCTGATCGGCGCGCTCTACTGCCTGCTGCCGGTGGCCTGGGTGGTGATCGCCGCGACCAAGTCGGGCAGCGAACTGTTCTCCACGTTCACGTTCCTGCCGGGCACGGGCTTCACCCAGAACGTCTCGGACCTCAACGCCTATCGCGACGGCGTGTACTGGAAGTGGATGGGCAACTCCGCCCTCTACGCGGGCCTCGGCGCCCTCCTGTCGACGGCCGTGTCGGCGTTCAGCGGCTACGCCCTCGCGATCTACCGCTTCCGCGGGCGCGAGACCGTCTTCAACATCCTGCTGGCCGGCGTACTGATGCCGCCCGTGATCCTCGCGATCCCGCAGTACCTCCTCATGGCCAAGGCCGACCTCACGGATTCCTACGCGTCCGTGCTGCTGCCGCTGATCCTGTCCCCGTACGGCGTGTACCTCGCGCGGATCTACTCCGCCGCGGCCGTGCCCGCCGACGTCGTCGAGGCGGGGCGGATGGACGGCGCGAGCGAACTGCGGATCTTCACCCGGATCGCGCTGCCGATGATGGTGCCCGGTCTGGTGACGGTCTTCCTGTTCCAGTTCGTGGCGGTGTGGAACAACTTCCTGCTGCCGTACATCATGCTCAGCGACGACGAGAAGTTCCCGATCACCCTCGGTCTGTTCACCCTTCTCGAACAGGGCTCCAACACTCCAGCCCTCTACACGCTGGTCATCACCGGCGCGCTGCTCGCGGTGATCCCGCTCGTCGCGCTCTTCCTGGTCATCCAGCGGTTCTGGAGTCTGGATCTGCTGTCGGGAGCCGTAAAGTCGTGACCATGAGCCAATCGGGGGGCCGGCGCCGACCGCCGACGATTCACGATGTCGCGCGCGAGGCGGGAGTGTCCCGGGGGACGGTGTCGCGCGTCCTGAACGGCGGGCACTATGTCAGCCCCGCCGCCCAGGAAGCGGTCAACGCCGCCATCCGCAGGACGGGTTACGTCGTGAACCGGCACGCCCGCTCGCTGATCACCGGACGCTCGGACTCGATCGGCTTCCTGCTCACCGAACCGCAGGAGAGGTTCTTCGAGGACCCCAACTTCAACGTCCTGCTGCGCGGTTGCACGCAGGCACTGGCGGCGCACGACATCCCGCTGCTGCTGATGCTGGCGGGCACCGAGGACGAACGGCGCCGTATCACCCGGTACATCACGGCGGGCCATGTCGACGGAGTGCTGCTGGTCTCCAGCCACTCCGGCGACCCGGTCGCCGAGCAGCTGCGCGACGCCGGTGTGCCGCTCGTCATGTGCGGCAAGCCCATCGGCGTCGGCTCCAAGATCAGTTACGTGGCCGCGGACGACCGGGACGGCGCCCGGGACATGGTGCGCCATCTGGTGTCGCTCGGCCGGCGCCGGGTGGGCATGGTGACCGGACCGCTGGACACCCCCGGGGGTGTCGAGCGCCTGGCGGGCTACCGCGAGGTGCTCACCGAGTCGGGCATCGAGCTCGACGAACGCCTCGTGACGTCCGGCGACTACAGCCGGGCCAGCGGCGAGGCGGGCGCCGAGCTGCTCCTGGAGCGGGCACCGGACATCGACGCGGTGTTCGTGGCCTCCGACCTGATGGCGCAGGGCGTGCTGACCGCACTGCACCGGGCGGGCCGGAGCGTCCCCGGCGACGTCGCGGTCGGCGGCTTCGACGACTCCTCCGCGGCCGTCGCGGCGAGCCCCGAACTCACCACGATCCGCCAGCCCTACGACCGGATCAGCTCCGAGATGGTCCGGGTGCTGCTCGCCCAGATCGGCGGAGAGGATCCGGCGGCGGTGATCCTGCCGACGGAGCTGGTGAAACGCCGGTCCACCTGAGGCGGAGGCTCATCGGTCGTCGGCGGACAGCAGGGTGCGTACGCCCTCGGCGGTGAGCATCACGCTGTCCGGTGACCCGGCGTCGATGACCAGGGAGGGGTTCCTCGCGGGCCAGTACGCCGGGAGCGCGCCGAGCGGGACGAGACAGTAGTGGCGGACGCCCGGCAGGCAGTGGACCATGCGTGCTTCCGAGGTGAAGACCAGTACGGTCCGCTCCGTGACCGGCAGGACCAGCTGTATCGGATCCCCGCCGTCGTCGTCCGGGCCGTAGGACGGGATCAGTACGTCGCTGGTCGCCAGCGTCGCCCGTGCCCGCCGGTCCCCTCCGTCGTGGGCCAGGATGCTCAGGGCCCGGAGGATCACCACGGCGGTGTCTTCGCCGGTCGCGTCGGTCATGGTCATGGTGCCGCGTTCCGTCCTCCCCGCACGGTCCCCGGAGACCTGATTGCCCGGGGATGATCCATCCGTACGGAATGCACCTCTTCTACCCACTCATCCCGTCCCCATGCGCGGCCCCTACAGATGCCCTGTAGACTGAGTGACTGCGAAGGGGAGTAGTCCTGCGAACCGGTCGTCGACACACTGGAGCCCTCGGGTTCCCGGTGGCCGGGCCCTGTGACACACGGGTGGACGAGACCTTCGGCCAGGCATTGCCGTGCCCGCGATCCCGCGGCGCACCCGACATGCCGGGCCGATCGGTTCTCCCGTCGCCCCGACCGAGGGCGCTTCGCGAAGATCCGGGGGCCCGGTCCCTACAGAAAGCCACCGGAATGCATCTCGACCCTCTGGCGATCCTCACCGCCTTCGGGCTGATCTTCCTCGCCGAGCTGCCGGACAAGACGATGTTCGCGTCGCTGGCCATGGGCACACGCATGCGGCCCCTCTACGTGTGGTTCGGCACGTCCACCGCGTTCATCGTCCATGTCGCCATCGCGGTGGGCGCAGGCAGCCTCATCGGCCTGCTGCCCGACTGGACCGTCAAGTCGGTGTCGGCCGCGCTCTTCGCGTTCGGCGCCTTCATGCTGCTGCGCGGGGGCGACGACGAGGACGAGGAGGACGCCGGCGGCCGTACCGTCACCGGCTTCTGGCCCGTCTACACGACCGCCTTCATGGCCGTCTTCATCAGCGAGTGGGGCGATCTGACGCAGATCACGACCGCCAACCTCGCCGCCACGAACGGGGTCGCGTCCGTGGCCGTCGGTTCGGCGGCGGCCCTGATGTCGGTCTCGGCGCTGGCGCTGCTGGCCGGGCGCTTCATCGCCAAACGCGTACCGCTGAAGACCGTGCAGCGCGTCGGCGGGATCTGCATGCTCGGCCTCGCCGTCTGGTCGGTGGTGGAGATCTTCGCGGGCTGACGGGCCTCTGCGGCTCCCCCGCCCGCGAACGGTCAGGATCGGAGAAGCGGTCCGGTACCACCCGGTCGTAGCGTGATGGCACCGGCGAGAGACCGCCGGGAGACCGGCGGACGAACGACCGCCGGCGCCATCACGATGCGCGATCCCGACGCGCGATCGGGACTCGCGATCACGACCACGGAGGAGCCCGTCATGGCCGAAGGCCTCAAGACCATCAACTACCCCGTCAAGGACCTCGCCCGGGCCAAGGCCCTGTTCGGCGCGCTCCTCGGAGTGGAGCCGTACGTGGACGAGGCGTACTACGTGGGTTTCCGGGCGCCGGGGCGGCCCGAGGTCGGGCTCGACCCGCACGGGCACGCCAAGGGGCTGACCGGGCCGGTCCCCTACTGGTACGTGGACGACATCAAGGCGGGCCTCGCCTCTCTCGTCGGCGCCGGTGCAGAGGTGGTCCAGGACGTCCAGGACGTCGGCGGCGGCATGCTGATCGCCTCCGTGAAGGACGCCGACGGCAACGCGATCGGCCTGGTCCAGGAGGCGTCCTGATCCCGGACCCGGGCAACTGTATGCAACTGCACTAGTTGCACGCTCAATAAGTGGCCTCTTCTCTGTTACCGTGCGGACATGGCAGCAGAGAAGGCCGCGTCCCGGCTGGAGGACCAGTGGCGGGACATCCTGTCGGTGCACGCGCGCACCATGTGCGAGATCGACCGCGAACTCCATCCGCACGGACTGGGCGCCAGTGACTTCGAGGTGCTCGACATCCTCGTGTCGAGCACCTCGGCGCCCGGCCCGCAGGTGGGCACGGACCCGGCCCCCGCCGAGCAGTGCCGTGTGCAGAACATCGCCGACCGGATCCATCTGAGCCAGAGCGCCCTGTCCCGGCTGATCGGACGCCTGGAGAAGGAGGGCCTGGTGGAGCGGAGCATCTGCCAGGAGGACCGGCGCGGTGTCTGGGTGGCCCTCACCCGGAAGGGCCGCGACCTGCACGCCCGGGTCCGCCCCCTGCAGCGCGCCGCCCTGGCCCGCATGCTGGCCGACGCCTGAAGATCCTTCCGCCGGGCGCGGCGCATCCCGTACCGTCGCATATGTCGCCGTGCCGAGGACGGCGCGGGCTGTGTCGGGGGGATCACAGTGGTCGAGGACGAAGAGCGGCACGCCGGGGTCAGCAGCTACGAGACGCGCCGCGTGGACGAGTCGCTCGTCGTCATCGCGGAGCACTACTACGACCTTCGCCTCGAAGTACCGGGCAGGGCCGAGGACTTCCTCACCCGGCTCAGCGTCGTCGAACTCGGCGCGCTGACCGTCGGCGACATCAGTTTCGGCACCGAGGTGACGATCGACTTCGCTCAACCGCGGGTCTACCACGTGACCGTGCCGCTCACCGGCCGCTTCCGCTGCAGACAGGGGTACGGGGCGGCCGCGTACACCGTTCCCGAGCGCGCGGTGTTCCTCCAGCCGGAACGCGGTGTCCGGGTGGACGACTGGTCGGCCGACTGCCGCGCCCTCACCGTGAAGATCGACATGGCTGCCCTGCAGGAGCGGCTGGAGGCCCTGCTCGGCGGGCCCGTACGGCGTCCGCCGTCCTTCGAGACGTACATCGACGTCGAGCATGGGGCCGGGCGCAGCTGGGCCGATCTCGCGCTGTGGTGCCTGCTGGAGAAGAACACCTCGGACGGACTGCTGGCCCGTCCGCTGATCCGGTCCCGGATCGAACAGACCCTGCTGGAGGGGCTGTTGCTCGCGTGCGGCCACTCCTACCGCGGCGCGCTGGAGGCACCCGTGCGAGCGGCGCGGCCCGCGACGGTCCGTCGGGTCATGGAGGCGATCGAGGAGCGGCCGGACGAGCACTACGACGCGGCGCGGCTGGCCTCGCTGTCCCAGATCGGGGTGCGCGCCCTCCAGGAGGCCTTTCGCAAACATGTGGGGATGTCCCCCACCGCCTATGTCACCGAGGTCCGGCTGCGGCGGGCGCACGAGCAGCTGCTCGCGGCCGATCCCACGACGATCACGGTCACGGAGGTGGCGTACCGGTGGGGGTTCGCGCATCTCGGGCGCTTCGCGCAGCGCTACCGGACCCGGTTCGGGACCTCGCCCGCGCAGACGCTGCGCTCGGGCTGAGGGGCGCCACCGCGCATAGCGGACAACGGCCGCGCTTTGCGGAGCGATTCCGGCGCGGGTGTCGGCCTACCGTTGATCACGGCGCCCGTGCGTCAGGGATGAACGGTGTCGGCGCCGTTCATCCCTCACGGCTTCCACGGTTTCGGACCAGGGGCGCGGGAGCGGGAGCACACCTGCGCCCCAGGGCGCAGGAGCACGCCCGCGCCCCAGGGCCCGGCCGCTCCCCTCCGCATGTGGCCGGGCCCGATCCCCCGTCCGCACCGCCCTGCTCAGGCGCGGGGCGCCAGCAGGGTGCGTACACCCTGCGAGTCGAGGGTCAGGCCGTGCGGCGTGCTGGCGTCTATGCTCAGCGAGAGGTCGCTGGAGGGCCACTGCGCGGCGAGCGTGCCCAGGGGCACGAGGCGGTAGCGCGACACGGACGGCAGCAGCTCGGCCATCGTCACCTCCGAGGTGAACACCGGGACCAGCGGGTCGGAGCCCGGCTGTTCGAGAACGGGCAGGGCCACCACCGTGGGGTCGGCCGCCGTCTCGTCCTGCGCGTCGTCGGGCACCGGGACCAGCACGTCACTACCGGCCAGTGTGTCCAGCGCCGCGCCGTCCCCGGCGTTCTCGGCCAGGACGCTCAGCGCGCGCTGGGCCTCCACCGTGGCGCTGTCGTTCGAGGAAATCTCCATGGCACATCCAGACGTAGTGGCGAAAACAGGCCGCCCGTGTCGTCTCCGACTCGGGCGCGGCTGGTCGCGTACCCGTCCTGCGGGGTGCCATGCCCACTCCACACACCCGTCACGCAACGGTCACGGGATGAGCGGAATGTCGTGGGAGGGCAGTCCCAGCCGGTCACAGCCGACCCGCCGGGCCAGTGGCTCGGCCATGCTCGCCCCGATGTGCGACCAGTAGGTGGCGGCGTCCCGGAAGTAGCGCTGCATCCGTTCGCCGTCGCGCGCGTAGCGGGAGCCGGCCGTGCGGAAGAGGATGTTCTGCAGGGCGTCCCAGGCCGTGCGGCCCGCGTTGAGGAAGACGAACGCGAGCCGGTTGTCGTCGGCGACGGTGAAGGGCGCCTCGCCGGAGACGTTGCGGCGGCAGGCCTCCATGTAGTCCTCGGCGTTGCGCTGGAGGGCGGCCTGCGCGGTGTGGATCATGCCGAGCGCCTCGCCGAGATGACGCTGGTAGTCGTGCAGTTCCGCGCGGGTACGGTCCGGTTCCAGGGTCAGCGGCCGGTCGGCGAGGATCCGGGCGTACTCGTCGGCGGCGGCGTATCCGATGCCGGTCATGATGGCCGCCAGCTCCCCGTGGTAGACGCTGGGCGCGCGTCCCGCGTACAGGGCGTTGCCGTGCAGTTTCGAGCCGGGGGTGCCGCCCTCCACGGGCAGGTCGAGCAGGCTCACCTCCCGGGTGAGGTGTCCGGGGATACGGGCCCGGTCCATGCGGACGCTGTTGGAGCCGCTGCCGCGCAGGCCGAGGACGCCGTGCCAGTCGTCGACGAGGGTCCACACCGGGCGCGGGGCGACGAACAGCACCAGCGGTCCGGGCGGGTCGCCCGGCTTCTCGGGGGCGCGCAGGGTCTGGCCGAGGTAGTGGGTGGAGTACGGGGAGCCGGAGGAGTAGGGCCAGGTGCCGTCCAGGAGGATCCCGCCGTCGCCGTCCGGTTCGGCGACTCCGACGGGTGCGACGGTGGACGCGGCGCGGAACTCGCCGTCCGTGCCGAAGACCTCGTCCTGCGCCCGCTCGTCGAACTGCGCGGCGAACTGCAGGACATGGGCGGCGGTCAGGGACAGGGCCCAGCCGGTGGAGGGGCAGCCGCGGGTGATCTCGGTGACCACGCGGAAGAAGGTCGGCAGCCCGAACTCGTAGCCGCCGTAGCGGCGCGGCTGCAGGGTGCGGTAGAAGCCGGCCCGCAGGAAGTCCTCGTGCGTCTCCTGCGGGTAGCGCGTCAACTCCTCCGTCTTCGCCTGCCGTTCGAGCAGAACGGGCCGCAGGGCGGTGGCCCGGTCGATGAGTTCGCGTGCGGTGAGTGCGGGTTCGGGAGGGGCGATCACGGTGCCTCCTGACGGGTGGGGCGGTCCGTATGTGACGCGGTACCCGTGATTGAACACGCGACCGGTGCCGGCTGTACCCACCGGATACCGCCAAGTGGACCGCCCCGCCGACTCGCCCTTGCGTGCGCCTACTTCAGGTACGGGCCGTCGGCGCCGATCTTCCCGGGGCCGTTCAGCACGTACACGCGCAGGTTGCCCTTGCCGGGGGCGCCGACGCTCAGTGTGCCGTTGGAGACGGTCCTCACGTCCCCGGTGACGGCGTCCTTGTAGGTGCCGTTCGGGATGCCCGTGTAGGTGGCGGCGCCCGTGACCGTGACCAGGGCGAAGCTGTCCGTCGAGCCGCTGGTGTACCGGCGCTTGAAGGCCATCGAGCCGCTGATGCCCTCGGTGGAGTACTGGCCCGTCTGCAGGGCGGGGACGGCCCGGCGGATCTGGTTGAGCCGCTGGACGTGCTTGACCAGGGGCTGCGCGAGGGTGTTCGCGACCTCGCCGCTCGCGGAGCCGACCGTGCCGAAGCCGGAGGCCGTGACACTGCCGGCCAGATGGTCGCCGTAGTACGCGCGGCCGGTCGTCGCCAGCGGGCAGCTCGGACCGCAGTCGATCTTCTTGCCCTTCTGGAACTCGATCTCCGAGCCGTAGTACAGGGTCGGGATGCCGCGGAAGGTCCACATCAGGGCCATGTTCTCGGCCCACGCGTCGGTGCCTCCGGTGTAGCGCTCACTGCTCTTGTTGGGCCCGTAGTCGTGGCTGTCGACGTAGACGACGTTGTACGTGGCGTCGTTGACGCTGTCGTCGGAATCCTTGCCGTTGCCGTAGGCGTTCTGCGCGTCACCGAAGTTCATGTGCATGCGCATGTCGATGATGTTCATGCCGGAGAACCGGCTGTGGTCCGGCGTGTGGTAGCTGTTCCCGTTCAGGAAGGCGTTGGTGGAGGTCGGCTGGTTCCCGGTGCCCTGGTCGTTCTCGTAGGTGAACTGTTCCAGGGCCGCCGCCTCGTCGTCGGCGCTGTACTCCTTGCGCTCCTTCCAGGTGTAGAACTGCGCGGAGTGGTTGACCGAGCCGCGGTTCCACTTGTCGTTGACGAAGGCCGCGACCTCGCCGAAGACGAAGAAGTTCTTGGCGGCCTCGGCGCCGAACTTCTGGGTGACCCGCTCCTGGATGGCGGGCAGGAAACGGCGGTTCCAGGTGACCCGGGGTATGTGCACGGCCGTGTCCACGCGGAAGCCGTCGACACCCATGTCGATGTACTTGTCGTACGCGCCGATCAGATAGTTCTGGACGGTGGTGTTCTCGGTGTTGAAGTCGGCCAGGTCCTCGTGCAGCCAGCAGGACCGCGCGTCCTCGCCCTCCCAGTTGCCGATCCAGCACTGGTGGTACAGCGTCTTGGGGAACATGCCCGACGTGGGGCTCGGCCACTGGCAGTTGTAGAGCGTGTAGCCCTCGGCGCTCTTGCCGCCGGTGGGCTTGCCCCAGTTGAGGCAGGTGTTGCCGGACGGCTCGGCGGTCGACCACAGGTCGCCGTTGTAGAACGCCTTGCCGGACTTGGGTTCGACGGTGAGCCCGTCGTACTCGAAACCCTCGTTCCTCTCGTCGTAGTACCAGCTCCACTGGGAGTCGCGGACGCCGTACACGGTGGGGGTGAACAGGCCTTTGGCGCCCCAGCGGGAGCTGTGGTTGTAGACGACGTCCTGGTAGATCTTCATGCCCTTGGCGTGCGCCGCGTTGATCAGGTCCTGGTAGGAGGCGCCGGCCGACTCCAGGCGCGGGTCCACCTGGTAGAAGTCGTAGCCGTGATAGCCGTGGTAGTCGTAGTCCGAGCGGTTGAGGACCACCGGGGTGACCCAGAGCGCCGAGAAGCCGAGCGCCTTGACGTAGTCGAGTTTGTCGACCAGTCCCTTGAAGTCGCCCCGGAACATGGGGTCGTTGTTGGCCGCGTTGCCCGACTTGGTGTGCTGGCTGCCGCCGCGGTTGTTGGAGCTGTCGCCGTCGTTGAAGCGGGCGGTGAGGACGAAGTAGATGGGGTCCTTGCGGGGGTCGGTGCCCAGCGGGGTGCCGGAGGCGGGGTCGGGGGCCTTGTCCCCGGTCGTCGCGGTGGCCGCGGCGGAGGCGGGTGAGGTGTTCCCGGCGGCGTCGACCGCCTTCACGGTGTAGGTGTAGGGCGTCCGCTCCTCAAGTCCCGTGTCGGAGAACACCGTCGATCCGATGTCCGTGACGACCGTGCCCTTGGTGCCGCCGGTGCGGGTCACCTGGTACTTGGTCACTCCGGTGTTGTCGGTCGCCGCGTCCCAGCTCAGCACGACGGAGGTGTTCGTGGCGTTCGCGGTCACCTTCGTGGGCGCGGTCGGCGCCTCGGTGTCCGGCTCCGCGGCGGCGCACGGATCCTTCGCGTTCGCGGTGACCGTACGGTCCTTGACGGTCGAGGTGCCGGAGGTGAGCGCGTAGTCGGCGCTGTTGTTGTTGTCCCAGACGCCGTTGCCGTTGTTGAAGGCGGCCTTCAGCGAGGTCGCCGTGCCGAGGTCGAGGGTCTTCTTCCACCAGCCGGTGCAGGCGGCCTCCATGCCGACGCCGGGTGAGGCCGTCCAGGTGCCGCCGGTCGGCGCGTAGTGGATGTTGGCCGTCGTCCAGCCGGTGGTGGCCGTCGAGTAGTAGACCGTGGCCTTGTTCCCCTCGGCCGGTTCGGTGCCGGCGCACGGGTCGCTGTGGGCGATCACCCCGTCCTTGACGGTGATGTTCCCGGTGCCGAGCGCGTAGTCGGCGCCGCCGTTGTTGTCCCAGGTGCCGCCGCCGTTGTTGAAGGTGGCCGCGAGCCCGGCCGCCGAGCCGAGGTCGACGGTCTTCTTCACCCAGTCCGTGCAGGCCGCCTCCATCCGCGTGCCCGGCACGGTGGTCCACGCGCCGCCGTCCGGCGCGTAGTGCAGATACGTGGACGACCAGTTCTTGGTCTTCGTGTAGTAGAAGACGGTCGCCGTGTTCGCGTCGGCGGCGGTCGTCTCCATCGCGTCGGGGCCCGTCTCCGGTGGCCCCGCGAGCGCGCCGAGCAGTCCGGTCGCCACCAGCGCCGCGAGGAGCGGGCGCCGCGACCGGCAGAGGGGTGTACGTCTCATGAGCGTCTCCAATGCGGGCCGTGGGGCGCCGAGTTGCTCTGCAAGGAGAACCGGCAAGTTCCAGAAATTCCTTGCAGCGCGGAAGCTACAGGTACATGACAGCCACGTAAAGGGATCGCGCGGTACGTGGGCCGCGAGGTGAAAACGGACCAGTAGTGGTGACCGGCGCCCACGCGCCGACGACGGCGCGCGCCTAGCGTGGACGCATGCCGATGCAACCCTGGTTTCCCGCTGCCAAGCTGGGCATCTTCATCCACTACGGCGTCTACGCCGTCGGTGGCGCCGCCGAGTCCTGGTCCTTCTACACGGGCGAGATGACGCACGAGCAGTACATGAAACAGCTCGACGGCTTCAGCGCCTCGCACTACGATCCCGACGCCTGGGCCGAGCTGTTCGCCCGCGTCGGCGCCCGGTACGCGGTCCTGACCACCCGGCACCACGACGGCGTCGCCCTCTGGGACACCGGCCACCGCAATCTCGACGTGGTCCGGGACACACCGGCGGGCCGCGACCTCGTCACCGGCTTCGTCGAGGCACTGCGCGCCCGTGATCTCAAGGTCGGCCTTTATTACTCGCACTCCGACTGGAACCACCCGGACTACGCGAGCGAGCGGCACCCGGGCCCGTACGTCGTGCCGCTCAACGAGTACTCGCAGGCCGAGCCCGGCCAGGAGGACCCGGCGGCCTGGACGCGCTATCTCGCGTACCGCGACGGACAGGTCCGCGAACTCGTCGAACGCTTCCGGCCCGACATCCTCTGGTTCGACGGCGAGTGGGAGCGTACGGAGGAACAGTGGCGGATGGACGACCTCGCCGAACTCATCCTCACGGGCAACCCCGACACCATCCTCAACGGCCGGATGCTCCACCACGGCGACTACGCCACCCCCGAACAGGGCGCCCCGCTCCAGGCCCCGGACGGCCCGTGGGAGCTGTGCCTCACCATCAACGACTCATGGAGCCACCGGCCGCAGGACCGCGCCTTCAAGTCGGTGCGCCAGCTGGTGCGGTACTTCACCGAGACCATCGGGATGGGCGGCAATCTGCTGCTGGCCGCGGCACCGCGCGAGGACGGCACGATCCCCGAGGAGCAGATCGCCCGCATGGAGGGCCTCGGCGCGTGGATCGGACGGCACTCGGACGCCGTGTACGGCACAATCGCCGGACTGCCCGCCGGGCACCACTACGGCCCCAGCACCCTGTCCGCCGACCGGCGCACGCTCTACCTGGTGTGCTTCGACGCGCCGCGCGACTCCGTGTCCGTACGGGGGCTGCGGAACCGCGTCCGGCGCGTCACCGTCCTCGGCACGGGCACGGAACTGGGCCATCACGTCACGGGCGGGCTCGACACCGTACCGGGGGTGACGTGGATCGACGCGCCCGCGGCGGCCGATCTGGACGAGGAGGCGACCGTGCTGGCCGTGGAGCTGGAGGGGGAACTGGATCTGTACACGGGAACGGGCCGGCTCTGACGTGTAAAACGGGGCGTGGCCCAGGGGCCGTCCGGCTCGGCGAAGACGCGCCGCATGTCGATGACGGCGAGGCGGGCGGGGGCCCCGTCGCCGCTCATGCGTTCAGCGGCTTTCCGTCCACCGGTCCGCTCGGGCCCTGTGCCTCCTGCGTACGCACCCTTCCGCGGCCGAGTGCGAGGGTGCCGAGGAAGCCGAGGGCCAGGGCGGCGAGGACGCCCAGGTTCGCGTAGGCCCAGGTGCCGTCCTTGCCGCCGAGGCCGAGGGGCCCGAGCAGATAGCCCTGCCACTCCAGCCAGTCAGCGGCCGAGTTGGTGACCAGGCCCCAGCCGAGCGCGGTGGCGGCGAGGGTGAGCAGCAGCGGGAGCGGTTCGACGTCTCCGTAGCGGCCCTTCACCCGGAACAGGTCGGCCTCGTCGTAGTCGCGGCGGCGCAGCGCCAGGTCGGCCAGCATCACCCCGCACCAGGCCGCGACCGGTACGCCGAGCGTGGTGAGGACGCCGATGAACTGGCCCAGGAAGTCGTCCGCGACGAAGACGATGTACACGGATCCCGCGATCATCAGGACGCCGTCCAGCAGGGCCGCCAGACAGCGCGGTACGCGCAGGCCCGCGGCGAGCAGGGCCAGGCCCGAGGAGTAGATGTCGAGGACCGCCCCGCCGACCAGGCCGAGGACGGCCACCACGGCGAAGGGAATCAGGAACCAGGTGGGCAGGATCGTGGTGAGCGCGCCGATCGGGTCGCCCGCGACGGCCGTGCTGAGGGTCGTCGACGAGCCGGCGAGCAGCAGGCCGAAGACCAGCAGGAGCAGCGGTGCCACCGAGGCGCCGAAGGTCGTCCACCCGGCCACGCCCCGGCCGGAGGAGTCGCGAGGCAGGTAGCGCGAGTAGTCGGCGGCGGCGTTCACCCAGCCGAGGCCGAAGCCCGTCATCATGAAGACGAGCGCGCCGATGAACTCCTGGGCGGAGCCCGCCGGGACGGCGCTGACGGCCGACCAGTGGATGCGGTCGGCGACGAGCCCGATGTAGACGACGGTCAGGATCCCGGTGACGACGGTGATGACCGTCTGCAGCCGCATGATCAGGTCGAAGCCCATCACACCGCCGGCCACGACGAGCGCGCCGACGACGATCAGGGCGACCACCTCGGTCCCGGTGCCGCCGCCCCAGCCGAGCCGGCCTAGCACGGTCGAGGTGGCCAGGGTGGCCAGCGCCGTGAGGACGGTCTCCCAGCCGACGGTGAGCATCCAGGACACGACGGCGGGGAGGCGGTTGCCGCGCACCCCGTAGGCGGCCCGGCTGAGCACCATCGTCGGCGCCGAACCGCGCTTGCCGGCGACCGCGACGAGTCCGCAGAGCAGGAAGGAGAAGACGATCCCGATCACTCCGGCGGCCAGGGCCTGCCAGAAGGAGATCCCGAACCCGAGCACGAAGGATCCGTAGCTAAGTCCCAAAATAGACACATTTGCCCCGAACCAGGGCCAGAACAGCGTGCGGGGCGTGCCTTTGCGCTCGCCGTCCCCGATCACATCGAGCCCGTGCGCCTCGACCTGCAACGCCATCACCGACCTGCCCGTCAGGAGTCCGGATACAGCAAACCCCACGCCCCCGGAAGGGGCGCAGGGGAACTGCGCGCCCCGTCAGGGGCGCGGGGAACTGCGCGCTCGGCCACGACGCGCCGGCGGACGGCGTCGAACCGTCAGCGGCACACCGAGGCCACGATCAGGCCAGCGTCGCCAGCGCAGCGTTCAGCGTCGCGGACGGCCGCATGACAGCCGCGGCCAGGGCCGGGTCGGGCTGGTAGTACCCGCCGATCTCGGCAGGCGAACCCTGCACCGCGTTCAGCTCGGAGACGATCGTCTCCTCCTGCGCGGTGAGCGTCTCGGCGAGCGGAGCGATCACCTTGGCGAGCTCGGCGTCGTCGGTCTGCCGGGCCAGCTCCTGCGCCCAGTACAGCGCGAGATAGAAGTGGCTGCCGCGGTTGTCGATACCGCCGAGGCGACGGCTCGGCGACTTGTCGTTCTCCAGGAACGTGGCCGTGGCGCGGTCGAGGGTGTCGGCGAGGACCTGGGCGCGCGCGTTGTCCGTGGTCTGCGCGAGGTGCTCGAAGCTGGAGGCCAGCGCGAGGAACTCACCCAGGCTGTCCCAGCGCAGGTAGTTCTCCTTGACCAGCTGCTGCACGTGCTTGGGCGCGGAGCCGCCGGCGCCCGTCTCGAAGAGGCCGCCGCCGTTCATCAGCGGGACGATCGAGAGCATCTTGGCGCTGGTGCCCAGCTCCAGGATCGGGAACAGGTCGGTCAGGTAGTCGCGCAGGACGTTGCCGGTGACCGAGATGGTGTTCTCGCCGCGGCGGATGCGCTCCACGGAGAGCTTGGTCGCCTCGACGGGCGACAGGACGCGGATGTCCAGGCCCTCGGTGTCGTGCTCCGGCAGGTAGGCGTTGACCTTCTCGATGAGCTTCGCGTCGTGGGCGCGGGTCTCGTCCAGCCAGAACACGGTCGGGTCGCCGGTGGCGCGGGCGCGGGTGACGGCCAGCTTGACCCAGTCCCGGATCGGGGCGTCCTTGGTCTGGCAGGCGCGGAAGATGTCGCCGGCGGAGACCGTCTGCTGCAGGACGACGTTGCCGGCCTGGTCGACGAGGCGGACCGTGCCGGTGGTCGCGATCTCGAAGGTCTTGTCGTGGCTGCCGTACTCCTCGGCCTTCTGCGCCATCAGGCCGACGTTCGGGACGGTGCCCATCGTCGACGGGTCGAAGGCGCCGTTGGCGCGGCAGTCGTCGAGGACGACCTGGTAGACACCGGCGTAGCTGGAGTCCGGGAGGACCGCCAGGGTGTCGGCCTCGCCGCCGTCCGGGCCCCACATGTGGCCGGAGGTGCGGATCATCGCCGGCATGGAGGCGTCGACGATGACGTCGGAGGGCACGTGCAGGTTGCTGATGCCCTTGTCGGAGTCGACCATGGCCAGCTCGGGGCCCTCGGCGAGCTCGGCGTCGAAGGACGCCTTGATCTCGGCGCCCTCGGGCAGGGACTCAAGGCCCTTGTAGATCCCGCCGAGACCGTCGTTCGGGGTCAGCCCCGCGGTGGCGAGCGCCTTGCCGTACTGCGCGAACGTCTTCGGGAAGAAGGCGCGCACCACGTGGCCGAAGATGATCGGGTCGGAGACCTTCATCATGGTCGCCTTGAGGTGCACGGAGAACAGCACGCCGTCGGCCTTGGCCTTGGCGATCTGCGCGGTGAGGAACTCGCGCAGCGCGGCGACGTGCAGGACGGAGGCGTCGACGACCTCGCCCGCGAGGACGGGTACGGACTCACGCAGGACGGTGGTGGAGCCGTCGTCGCCGGTCAGCTCGATGCGCAGGGAGCCGGCCTCGGAGATCACCACGGACTTCTCGGTGGACCGGAAGTCGTCGACGCCCATGGTCGCGACGTTCGTCTTCGAGTCGGCGGTCCAGGCGCCCATGCGGTGCGGGTGGGCCTTGGCGTAGTTCTTGACCGACGCGGGAGCGCGGCGGTCGGAGTTGCCCTCGCGCAGCACCGGGTTCACGGCGCTGCCCTTGACCTTGTCGTAGCGGGCGCGGATGTCGCGCTCCTCGTCGGTCTTGGCGTCGTCCGGGTAGTTCGGCAGCGCGTAGCCCTGCGACTGCAGCTCGGCGATCGCGGCCTTGAGCTGCGGGATCGAGGCCGAGATGTTCGGCAGCTTGATGATGTTGGCCTCGGGCGTCTTGGCCAGCTCACCCAGCTCGGCGAGGGCGTCGGGGATGCGCTGCCCCTCCTCAAGGAACTCGGGGAAGAGGGCGATGATCCGCCCGGCCAGCGAGATGTCACGGGTTTCCACAGTGACACCGGCCTGCGACGCGTACGCCTGGACCACCGGCAAGAACGAATACGTCGCCAGGGCCGGGGCCTCGTCAGTGTGCGTGTAGATGATGGTCGAGTCAGTCACCGGGTGCTCCGCTCCACGTCTGCAAAGTCTGCAACATTGCTCGACATCAAGATATCTCGTGATGGCGCGGGACCGGACAGGAGGCTGCACAACTCGGTCGTGGCCCGGCCCGGGGTCGGCTTCGGACCGCCCTCTTCGGGCGGCTGCGGACCGCGTTCCTCGCGTGGCTACGGACCGTGTTCCTCGGCCGGCTGCGGACCGCGTTCCTCGGGCGGCTGCGGGAGGACGACGGGCCCTAGCCGCCGGTGGCGGGTGCCACCCAGGTCAGGAGTTCGTCGAGGGCCTGGTAGAAGCCCTCGATCTCGGCGACCTCGTTGTACAGGTAGGCCGAGACGCGCAGGACCGCGCCGCCGGCGAGTTCGGTGACGAGGGGCTGGGCGCACATGTGGCCGCTGCGGACCATGTAGCCGTAGGAGTCGCTCAGCAGGCGGGCGACCTCATCGGTGGGGACGGCCGCGTCCAGGCGGAGCGAGGCGAGCGCGATGCGGTCGGTGTGGTCCGGGGGTCCGATCAGGGTCAGGGCGGGGCGCGCGAGCGCTCCGTCGACGAGGGCCGCGCAGAGGTAGCGTTCGCGCCGGTGGCGCTTGTCCGGGTCGAGCTCGTCGAGGTAGCGGATCGCCGCGGCGGAGCCGATGACGGAGGCGACGGCCGGTGTCCCCGTCTCGAAGCGGAAGGGGATGCGCCGGTCCACGCTGCCGTCGAGGTCGACCCAGTCGACCATCCCCCCGCCGACCGTCAGGGGCCGCAGCGCAGCGAGCCGCTCGCTGCGGCCGAAGAGGCAGCCGACCCCGGTGGGGCCCAGCATCTTGTGCATCGAGAATGCCATGAAGTCGACGTCCAGGTCGCGCACGCTGAGACGCCCGTGGGGCAGGGACTGCGCGGCGTCGAGCACGATCGTCGCGTCGCACGCGGCACGGATTTCGGCCACCAGGTCGCGCACCGGATGGACGACACCGGTGACGTTGGAGCAGTGCGTGAGCACGACCACCTCGGGCGGGTCGCTCAGCAGCTTCCGGAAGTGTTCGCGGTCGAGGCGGCCGTGCGCGTCCACCCGTGCCAGGTCGAGGTGTCCGACCCTGCGCCAGGGCAGCAGCTGGGAGTGGTGCGCGTCCAGGCAGCCGACGACGCGGGCGCCCGGGGCCAGGTCCAGACCGGCGGCGACGAGGTTCAGCGCCTCGCTGGTGTTCCTCAGCAGGACCACCTCGTTCGCCGCCGCTCCGATGTGCCGGGCGATCACCGTGCGGGAGGACTCGTAGGCGTCGGACGCCTCCTCGGAGAGCCGGTGCTTGCCCCGGTGGATGTTCGCGCCGTTGGACTCGTAGTACCCGCAGACGGCCTCGATGACCGAGCGCGGCTTCAGGGTGGTGGCCCCGTTGTCCAGGTACGAGATCGCGTGTCCGTCGATCTCCCGTCCCAGCGCCGGGAAATCGTCCCGGCGGGGTTCCTTCACTGTCACCACGCGCCTTCCGCGGAGAGATGGGACACGCATGCCTGGAACTTCCCGCTGCGCTCGCACGCGATGTAGTCGACCGCCTCGAAGCGGACCGGGTTCGGTTCCAGGGTCTCGCTGACGCGGGCTTCGAGTGCCGACGCGTCCCCTTCCTGTTCGGCGGAGTTGGCGACGTACTGGAAGGTGCACGCACCCGTCGGGTCCTGTTCCAGCTTGTAGAGGTCCAGCCAGGGCGCGTCGCCGACCACCGTGTCCACGGTGCCCGGCGACACGAGGCGCCCGGTCCGCAGGCGCACCGCCTGCGTGGCCCGGCCCTCGATCCGTACCACCGGCAGGTCACTGCCGCAGTCGCACGCGTCCCCCAGCGGGGTGAAGTAGTCCCCCGTGGCGTACCGGATGCGGGGCACCAGCGTGTCGTCCAGCGTGGTGACGTACAGCTCGCCCATGGTGCCGACCTCGACGGGCCGGCCGTCGCGGACGAACTCCAGGTAGAAGTCCTGGTCGTTGATGTGCCGGAGTCCCTTGTGGCACTCGAATCCCAGGTAGCCGAGCTCGGACATGCCGATCATGTCGCCGACGGGCATGTCCGCGCCCAGGAACGCGTCGATCTCCCGCCGCGCCACCCGCGTCATGAGGGTGTAGCCGCTCACCAGGTGCAGGGTGCGCGGTGAGCTGATCCGCCGTCCGAGCCGCCGCGCCCACCTGATCAGGAAGGCGAAGTGCGTGGAGTCCACCAGCAGCAGGTCGGGCTCGCAGATCTCCAGTTCGTCCAGCGTCTGGACGATCTGCCATTCCGGAGTCGCCATCAGGTCGTGGGCCACGGTCAGCACCACGGTGCCGTCCGGAAGCGTCCGGTCCTCCAGGGGCAGCAGTCCCGTCGCGCACTCCACGTCCGAACAGTTCGGTGGCGCGAACCGGCACGTCCTGGGCCTGCTGCCGGGACGCCAGAGATCGTCGAACCGACGGTTCACCGCGAGAGCCGTCGCCTGCCGCCGCGCCAGGTCGTAGGAGAGGATGGCGCTGTTGAGGCGGTCGCCGGACGTTCCGGAGCTCTGGAAGCGCATCACGTGGGGCGAGCTGAGGGTGTACCCCTTCGCCAGCACCCCCGCGGGGAAGTAGCGCCGGTAGTCCGGCTTCGCGGTGGGCGGTATCCGCAGGAAGTCGTCCGTGTCCTTGATGTCGGCCGGACAGAGTCCATTGTCCTCCATGTGCTTCCGGAAAAAGGTTGTGTTTTCAAACGCGTAGGCGATCTCCTGCCGCGCGGCCTCGAACGCCGCCGTCCCGGTCATGCTCCGGCCGTCAGCATGTCAGCCGCCGACACTGCGCCGGTTCTCCTGGCGCACTCGCTCGTCCAGCTGCTTCGCGAGGTCCGTCCACGTGTCCGCGTAGTACCGGGCCAGGTCCAGTACGAGGCTTCCGCAGTGGCTCGGTACGGCCTCCACGAGGTCCTCGCCCGCGCGCGTCGCCACCGCGTTCTGCTGCTGCAGCAGCCGGAGCAGCTGGCGCCCGCCCTCCTTGTGCCGGAGCGAGGGGTCCCGCAGCAGCTTCTCCAGGGCGGTGGCGGGGTCGGCCGGGAACTGGTTCCGTCTGAGCTGGACGCGCCGGTCGCCGGCCTCGGCCGCCGCGGGCGGGTCCGCGGGAGCTTCGGGGGCGCGGGCAGGCTGCACCACCGGGGCCAGGCCCAGTTCCAGCCGCTTGCGGACGTCGCTGACGGTCGCGGGAGAGATACCGGCGAGGCGGGACACCTCGCGCAGCGACGCCTCCGGCCGTTCGGCGATCAGTTCGGCGGCCCTCAGCCGGCCGTCCACGCTGCTGAGCGGACGCATCTTGCCGTCCCGGCCGATGCGGGCGCTGAGCTGGGGCAGCGCATCGGCCACGCGGCGCCGTATCGCCGCGACCGCCTTGGCGCCGAGGCCGGCCGCCCGGGCGATCGCCCGGTCCGACATCTGCGGGTGGGAGGCGATGATGCGGCCGGCGGCGGCTCGTCGGTCGGCCAGGGTCAGCGGAAGGCCGTGGGAGACGTTCACCTCCACCGCCCGCAGGAACGCTTCTTCCGGCGTTCCGTCGAACAGCTCGACCTCGATCAGCTCTTGGCCCCGCAGTTTCGCGGCCATGAGGCGGTGCATTCCGTCGATCACCCGGGTGGTGCGGCGATCCACGAGGATCGCGGGGATCGGCGTGTCAATCTCCGCTAATCTCGCTATGTGTTCCTCGTCCAGGCCTTCCGAACGCGGAGAATCTCCGGGAAGAAGTAGTTCGATCGACATCAAGGAGACATTCTCGCGCCGATCAGATGGATTCCACGGGTCCCCGTCGCCCCCGTCGGCAACGTTGTGTGAGCAGGGTTTGAGCGTGCGAACTGACTGAATCAAGGCATTCACCTAATCCGGTTCCGATTCGGAATGTGCCATTCGAGTCGACTCGAATGGCGATCCAAATACCGTTCGCCGAGCACTTGACTTGTCGTTCCCGACCCCACCCCCGAGCGTTCCAACGCGCCGGACCCCAGTCACGCGTCCTGGAACATACGGGAGGGCAGCACAGAGCACCACGATCTCGGCCCCCCGTAACACTTCTGTCTGCCGTGTCGTTATTCACCATCGTCGCTTTTCGGCCCTGCCATGTCTACCGAGGTTTCAGTTTTCACAGGCTGAAAGCGCGTCACGCCAGTCGCAGCCGGAGATGACGACCGGCCGGCACGCGCCGGCGTTCGGGTGGACCCGAGCACCGCCGCGACACCGGCCGATGGCAAGAGTGTTCAACTGCTGCTTCGCGTCATGCAAACACCGCGCCGGCCGTCAGCCGGAAGCCGCAAATCGCCCCACCTTCTCGATGACATCGGGGCTGTACAGGCGAAACGATTGATGGAGTGCGAATTCGGCCATGTATGACTGGAAATCGGTCCGGGACTCCTCCGCGAGGTTCAGCATCCGCCGGTTGGCGAGGACCGCGGAACCCCGCAGCCGGCGCAGCGCCGCCTCGGCGGCCTCGTCCAGCGCCTCGCTCTCGTGCACCTCGTCGAAGACGAGCCGGGCCTCCGGCTCGCTCGCCCGCAGCCGACGGCCGCCCAGAATCAGCTGCCGGGCCAGACGCGGACCGACCGACCTGCCCAGACGGAAGTTCGACGCCCCCGGGATGATGCCCTCCTTGGCGGCCGGAAGACTGACGTAGGCGTCCGACGCGGCGAGCACGCAGTCGAACACCAGCAGGATCTGGGCCCCGCCGCCGATCGCGAAGGTGTCCACCGCGGCCACCCAGGGCTTCTCCACGGTGGCCGGCAGTCCGCCCGGAGCGTTCCCGGTCAGGACGCCGCGAAGAACCTTGTGAATGTACCCGAGCTCCCGGCGCAGCAAAAAGTCGACGAGCGAGATCCCGCCACCGTGCAGCGTCTTGAGGTTCACGCCCGCGCTGAAGACCCGCCTTCCGCGGTACCGGGGATGCGTCATCTCACCACCCCGCAGCAGACAGACCTCCACCCCCGGGTCGAGCAGCGCGAGATCGACCGCCGTCTCCATGTCGTCGATCTGCTGGTCGTCCTCGGCGTTCAGACAGTCGTCACGGCACATCGTCAGACGCGCCGCTGCCTCCGTCCGCTCCAGGCGCACCGAGCCGAGGTCCGCCGTGCCGGTGCGCAGGAACTCCGGCAGCAGACCCAGGGCCCTCGGGGTGGGACGCAGCATCGCGTCGAGCAGATGCGCACCCGCGGCCGGCGAGCGCAGGACCGCCCGGAAGAAGAGGCCCTGGTCGATCTCGTCCCCTTCCTTCTCCGCCTGCGGCCGGGAGCGTTCCGTCGCCAGCCGTTCGGGGGTCGGCACCAGGCCGGGGAAGGCCGCCGCCGCGCCGTCGGCCAGCTCGGCGACTCTCAGGTGGCGCGTGCGGCCGGCGGTCAGCTCGTCGTACACGGCCTCGGCGTGCACGCCGAGGAACGCGGCGCGCAGCTCCCGTGCCCCGGCCCGCGCGGCCGCGGCGGCCGCGCGCTGGGCGGACGAACGCCGTGCCGGTTCCGGCAGGGCCGCGATGACCTCGTCGGCGCGTGCGGCGGTCCTCGCGAGGGCGATCCGCGCGTGCGCCAGTTCGCCGCACACCGCCCGGAGCTCGTCCTGTCCGCCGGCTCCGGCTTCGTGTTCGGGTTCGGCGGGTTCGGCGGGTTCGGCGGGTTCGGCGAGGTTCACGACCGGCCTCCCGCCACCGCGGCACGGCGCAGCGCACGGTCGCACGCCGCCAGGTGGACGCCGAGGGCCTCCTCGAAGCTCGTCGTGGGCGCGTCCAGCAGCAACTGGCGCCGGATGGCCAGTTCGGTCCCGGCGACGGCCGCCGACCGCTCCACTGCGACGGCCACGGCCTTCGCGGGGTCGTCGACCATTTCGTCCACGAGGTTCAGGGCCAGCCCGTCGGCCGCCCCGACGGGCATGCCGAAGAGCACGGCCCGCCTGATGGTGCCGGTCGAGCCGTGCTTCGCGAGCCGGAAGAGAGCCATGCCCGGCCAGGTCGCATCGTCCTCCACCGGCATCATCAGGCGGGCCGAGCGCGTCGCGATGCGGTAGTCCGCGGCGAGGAAGGCGTCCAGGGCCAGTCCCCCGCAGTCGCCGTCGGCGACGGCGAAGGTGGCCGCGGGCAACCGCTCCAGCCGGCGCAGCACCTGCTCCCACTTGTTGACCAGTGACACGGTCAGGCCGTGCGCCCGGGGTCTCCCGGGTGCGCCTGACACCCGCACGATCACCTTGGCGCGCCCGCCCTGGTCCTCCGCCTGGTCGCAGGCCGCGGCGACGGCCGCGACGGTCTCCGCGGAAAGCGCCTGCCGGCCGTCGATGCGCAGCAGGACGCGGTCCCCCGCGTCCGCGAGGTCGGCGGGGAGGGCGGAGTCCTTCGTCGCGTCTGTCATCTTCGTCTCCGTCACCACTGCACCAGCGCAGCCTCGATGGTCGAACCGGGTCCCATGACCATGAGGACGCCGTAGTCCCCGGATCGGGTCGCTCGTTCCTGGAGCAGCCGTTCGTAGGAGAACAGGAAGGAGCCGCTCGACAGGTTGCCGTAGTCGCGCAGGACATCGACCGTGTGGCGCACGTCGTGCCGGGTCAGGCCCAGGTTGACCCGGACCGCGTCGATGACCTTCTTGCCGCCCGAATGCACCAGCCAGTGGCTGATGTCGCTGCGGCGCAGTCCCGCGCCGTCCAGCAGGCGGCCGATGATCTGCTCCGCGTTCGCGCCCACCACGTACGGGACCTGGGGGTCCAGGAAGAAGCTGAACTTGCCCTGGGAGTCGTCCCAGTCGAAGCGCATCGCGTCGATCGCGTCGGTGATGAGGTGGCTGGCGAAGGAGAGGATGCGAGGGCTGCCCGACCCGGTCCCCTGGCCGGGGGCGCCGTGGGCGGTGTCCTCGGTGTCGGTGATCAGGGCGACCGCCGCCGCGCCGTCCCCGAAGAGACTGTTCACCACGGCGGTGCGCAGGGTCGAGTCGATGACGTACGCGGCGGAGCACGCCTCCACGCAGAGCGCGACGGCCACCTTGCCGGGGTTGGCGACGGACCATCCGTTCACCGCGTTGAGGGCGTTGAGGCCGGCGTTGCAGCCCATGCCCACCACGTCGACCCGGCTGGTGCGCGGCGAGATGCCCATCTCCCGGATGAGCAGGGCGCTCAGGCCCGGGGTGAGGAAGCCGGTGGTGGTCACGCAGCACAGGTAGTCGATGTCCGCCAGGTCGAGGCCCGAGTCCTTGAGACAGGCACGTACGGCGCGGGCGCCCATGTCGAGGGCCATCCGGCGGTGCTTGGCCAGCAGTTCGCCCTGGCTCTCCTCGATCGGGGCGCCGTCGGAGTCCACTTCGGGGAGGGTGAGGTAGCGCCGGTCGATGGCACTGTTGAGGAAGACCGACCGGACCTTGGGGTCCTCGATGGCGAAGTGGTCGAGCAACTCCCGCTGTGAATAGGAGTGTTCACTGTTGGCCGTACCGACACCGGCGATCCGGGCCGTGGCGGTGGTTTTGGTCCGGGGAACACGCTCTCCCATGACGTCGATGTCGGGCGTGATCGTCAATGCGGTCATCGAAAAGTCCACCCCCACATACGGGTCCTGCTGCGGATGAGAATTTCTGCCACCAACACCGCTTTTTCCTTCCGTGAGGTGAAGTCGAAATCGTCGGGCGGGCCGGTTCAACCGGCTCGGTGTGCCTGCGTCCGTACGAAGCGGGCCAGCCGGTCGACGCCGTCCACGATCTCCTCGTGGCTCAGGTAGCTGACGGACAGCCGCAGGCTCGACTCGCCGCCACCCCGCGGATAGAAGTAGGACATCGGCGTCCAGATGACGCCGAACTCCTCCGCGGAGCGCTCCAGCGCGGCGTTGTCCGCGCGGAACGGGACATCGACGGCGAGGAAGAAGCCTCCGGTGGGCTCGTTCCAGCTGATACCGAGCGCGCCGCGCTCGTCCTCGGGGAAGCGTCGGTCGAGCTCGCGGAGGGTGACCCGCATGGCGTCGCCGTAGTAGGCGGCGGTGCGGGTGTTGAGCTCCGAGGTCCGGCCGTCGACGGAGAGGAGCATGCCGGCCGTGACGGCCTGGCTCACCGGAGAGGTGTTGACCGTCAGCATGCTCTTGATCCGGGCGAGTTCGTCCGCGAGCAGTCCGGTGGTGCCGGCGTCGTCGACGACCGGCTGGTCCGCGACGACGAAACCCACCCTGGTGCCGGGGAAGAGCGTCTTGGAGTACGACCCCAGGTGCACGACCCGGTGCTCGCGGTCCAGGGACTTGAGCGTCGGCAGCTGTTCGCCGGGGCTGACCATCCGGTACGGGCTGTCCTCCAGGATCAGGATGTCGTGCCGCTCCGCCAGGTCGAGCAGTTCCTGGCGGGCGGGCAGCGTCATGGACGTGCCGGAGGGGTTGGAGTGGTCGGGGATCACGTAGAACGCGCGCGGGCGGCGGCCCCGGGCCCGCTCCGCGAGGATCGCGGCTTCCAGGGCGGCGCAGTCGAAGCCCTTCTCGCCCTCCTCGACGGCGCCGACCTCGACGTCCAGGAGCCGTGCGGCGCCGGTGATGCCCACGTAACAGGGGCTGGAGACGAGCAGCACGTCGTCGGGGCCGGAGATGAGGGCGCGGACCGCGAGGAACATCGCCTCCTGGCAGCCCACGGTCACGACCACCGACGCCGGCGACACGTCGATCCCCTCGTCCTTGCGGAGCGAGTCCGCGACGAACTCCCGGATCTGGCCGGCGGTCGGCCCGTACTGGAAGATCGCGGAGCGGACCTGCGCGGGACCGGCGCCCTGCGCGGCCAGGTGGTCCAGATAGCGGCGCAGGTACGTGAAGACGTCCTCGGTGTCGAAGAACCCGTCGTAGGGGCGACCGGGGGCGAACGAGACCGCGTCGGGGTAGCGGTGGGTGATCTCGTTGAGGAAGTTCATGGTGTCGAGGACCGGGTCGCGGACGCTGCCGTGCAGCTCCTCCCTGCGCAGTCCGGCGGCGCCCGTCCGGCTGCGCGGCGGCTCGGGAAGCCGTCGGGCGGCGACGGGACGCCCGTCGTCCGCTTCTTCCGGCCCACCGACGAGCGGCGGACCCGCCCGGTCGACGGACGGCGTGCCCGTGAACGTCATGGTCTCCACCAGTTCGTCGACGACGGTGCCGAGCACCCGCTCGACGCCCGTCTCGCCGCCCGCCGCGA
Source organism: Streptomyces sp. NPDC060205 (assembly GCF_042728395.1). NCBI lineage: Bacteria > Bacillati > Actinomycetota > Actinomycetes > Kitasatosporales > Streptomycetaceae > Streptomyces > Streptomyces sp. NPDC060205. The sequence goes on along the minus strand of NZ_JBHWZP010000051.1, from coordinate 9,983 downwards.
GGCCGTGCAGCACCGGACGTCCCAGGAGCACCGCGTCGGCGCCGAGCGCCAGCGCCGCCAGTACGTCCGAGCCGCGCCGCACACCGCCGTCGACGAGCACGGGACAGGCGCCCCGGACCGCGTCCGCGATCTCCGGCAGGACGTCGAGCGTCGCGGGGACCGCGTCCAGCTGGCGGCCGCCGTGGTTGGACACGACGATGCCGGCGGCCCCGGCGGCGACCGCCTGCCGTGCGTCGGCGGGCGTCAGGACGCCCTTGACCAGGACCGGCAGCGCGCTGATCTCCCGCAGCCAGCCGAGCACCCCCCAGTCCAGGCCGGCGTCGAACTCGGCCAGCGCGTGGTCCGCCGGTGAGGAGAAGCCGGCACTGGTGAGGTTGGCGGGCACGATGCCGTCCGGCAGGCGGAAGCCGTTGCGCAGATCGCGCAGCCGGCGCCCGAGCCGGGGCGCGTCCGCGGTCAGCACCAGCGCCTCGAACCCGGCCCGCTCGGCGCGCTCGACGAGGGCCCGGGTCGCGTCGCGGTCCCGGAAGCAGTAGACCTGCAGCCAGAGCGGCGCCGCGGCGACCCGCGCGATGTCCTCGAAGGTCCGCCCGGCGAAGGTGCTCACCACGAGGGGCAGACCGGCGCGTCCGGCGGCCCCGGCGGTGGCGACCTCGCCCGCCGGGTCCGCCAGGGTGTGGTAGGCGAGGGGGGCGACGCCGACGGGCGCCGCCCAGGACCGGCCCAGGATCCGGGTCGTGGTGTCCGGCCGGCCCATCCCCGTGAGCACCCGCGGCCGGAAGCGTACGCGGTCGTACGCCTCCACGTTGGCCGCGAGGGTCCGTTCCTCCCCCGCGCCGCCCGCGCAGAAGTCCCACACGCCCGGGTCCATGCCCGCGCGGGCACGGACCGCCCAGTCCGCGAGGGTGTACGGACCCGGCGCGCCGCCGTCCGCCGCCGCGCCACTCACCCTGCGGCCAGCCGGTCTCGCTCGACCGCCTCGTACAGGGCCCGTATGTTGGCGCTGCCGAAGCCGCGCGAGCCCTGGCGCTGGATGAGTTCGAAGAACAGTGTGTTGCGCTCGTAGGGCGAGCGGCTGAACAGCTGCAGCAGGTAGCCCCATTCGTCGCGGTCGGCGAGCACCTGGACGGACCGCAGCTCCGCGACCTCCTCGCGCATGCCGGTGATCCGCTCGGCGAGCACGTCGTAGTACGAGTCGGGGGTGGCGAGGAACTCGGTGCCGGCCTCGCTCATCCGTCGCACGGTGGGGATGATCTCGTCCACCAGGAAGGCGAGGTGCTGGACACCGGGACCTCCGTTGCGCTCGATGAAGGCGTCGAGCTGTCCCGGCTCCTTCGACGGGTCCGGGGCGACCAGGGTGAAGGTGACCCGCCCGGAGTCGCTGCGGACGACGATCGAGTCCATCGCCTGGTCCCCGACCGCCACGTACTCGGAGGAGTAGCGGGACATCCCGAAGGCCTTCTCGTAGAAGTCCGCGTACTCGGTGAGGCGGTGCCCCTCCAGGCAGACCGCGACGTGGTCGAGCAGCCGGACGGGGCCCTCCCGCGCGGGATCCGGCGCGGGCGTGCTGCGTACCCAGGTGCGGCCCGGCGGCAGTTCGGCGGTCGCGGCGGTGGCGTGCGGCAGCAGGGTGTGGCTGACGTCGCCGAAGCCGGAGACGACGCGGTGCCCGTGCGAGACGCCCAGGGGTCGGGCCCCGGCGGCCACCGCCGCGTCGTGCGTCGCCGCCACGTCGTCGCAGCTGAACGCGAGGTCCGCGATGCCGTCGCCGTGCCGGTCGAGGAAGCGGGTGGTGCCCGGACCCGACGTCACGATCAGCCGGGTCTCCCCCTGGCGCAGCAGGATGGAACTCCGGTCGGGCTCCACGGAGTCGGCGATGCGGGTGAAGCCCATTCCCGAGACGAAGTAGTCGACGGCCGTCGGCGCGTGCCGGGTGTACAGCTCGGCGTACAACAGGTCCTGCACTGTCATGTCTGTCTCCTTAAAAGCCGCTGGGTTGCCGGTCGTCCCTCTACCAGCGCCATTCCTGCTGGCCGTACAGGTGGCCCGCCTTGATGCCACGGCCCTTGCACCAGGCCATGAACTCGTCGATCTGCTTGATCTGGTACGTGTCCTCGGTGTAGGTCGTCGCCATGACGTGGCCGAGCCAGGGCTCCTCGCCCATTGCGTAGACGTACGCCTCCTCGGCTCCGAGCTCGACCATGATGTCGGCGGCCTGAGCGGCGTTGGAGCCGGACAGCTTGCGGGAGTTGCTCATCTTCTTCGTGACCGGCTTGGTGAGCAGCGCCTGGTAGAGCCAGGTGAGCGGGGCGCCGTCGCACTCCATGCCGAGGAAGGCGATGTCCGCGGTGCCCAGGTGCTGCCGGACGTAGCGGTACAGCACCGGGTCGATGCCCGAGGAGTCCGCGCCGATGTAGACCTTCTTGCCGGCGAACTCCGCCCAGTACGTGGACTTTCCGCGGATGTCGAGGTCGCAGTGCTCACCGAGGAAGGGGGTCGCGGTGATCTTGCCGCCGGGGAACTCCACCTCGTCGAAGTCGTCGACCTCGACGACCGGGAAGCCCTGGTGCTTGAGCATGAGCGCCATGGACGGGTCGGCGAGGTTGCCGCGCGAGGAGCGGGGGACGACGATCCGGCCGACCCGGCCGCGCAGTTGGAACAGGGTCTCCAGGACGATGTGGTCCTGGTGGCCGTGTGTGATCAGCACGAGGTCGATGTAGTCGGGCAGGTCGTCGAGGGTGTACCGGTCGCCGGCGGTGTTGTCGGCACTGATGAACGGGTCGGTGACGACGGCGGCCTCGTGCGTCTGGAGGACCAGACAGGCGTGGCCGAAGTAGCGGATGCGGCCGCCCGCGTCGATGTGCCGGTCCTCGGCCAGGCTCGGCCGGTCGCTCAGCATGCCGGACAGCTGCCCGGTCCGGGTGTCGTCGAGTTCGAGGGCCTCGCGGAGCTTCGCGAGCGTCGTGGGCTGCACCCGGGCCTTGAAAAGCTCTTCGAACCCGGCGTGGCGGAACGGGATGTCCAGCTCCAGCACATCGGGCGAGGACAGTCGTGGCGTACTGAGGATGAACGGCCGCTCGATGCCGGTCTCGAAGGACAGCTGCACCGACTGGCGCTCCTCCTGGTAGACCTCGCTGTGGTACGCCAGCGGCTCCATGAAGCGCACCTGGGCCTGGTTGTCGGTGTCGTACGCCAGCTCGACGAGGCCGGCGAGCTCCGTGGGCAGCTTCGGGTACAGCGGGGTCAGGTCGAACCCGGTGGCGTTGCTGCGGAGCAGTTCCTGCCCCTCCGCGATCGCCTCGGCGAAGCGGATCATGGCGGCCCGCTCGCGCTTGATGGTGGCCAGCAGGTCGCGCACCTCGTCGGCGCGCTCCTCGGCGATGTTGACGAAGTAGCCGCCGCGCAGCTCGGGGTTGACGCTGGCCGCCACGTGGACCTTCGGGGACTGGAGGTACGACTCAAGGAGCGGTACCTGCAGGAAGGCCAGGTTCATCGCGGCCTGGACAGGCGCCAGGGTGTGCGGCCAGGCGTAGAACCGGTCCACCAGCGGTTCCACGATGACCTTGGATCGCAAGTACAGCTCGTCAGACATGGGTGCCCGTCCTCCAGAGAATCGCCTGAATCAATGCCGGATGCTCAAGGGGCCGCGGACGGCGAACGGCCCGCGCAGGAGGGCGGCCGTCCGCGGCGGTACGTCAACTGTTCTTGATCTGTGGCGCTTTGCCGGCCACGCCCCACTCCAGTACGGCCATGGCACTGGTCAGCTTCATCTCGGCCTGCTGCCAGGCGATCGAGCGCGGGCCGTCCAGGACCGCACCGGAGACCTCCTCGCCGCGGTGCGCGGGCAGGTCGTGCATGAACGTCGCCTCCGGCCAGCGTGCGAGGAACCGCTCGTCGATGTGGAACGGACGGAACCGCTCCCGCCAGTCGGGATCCGTCTTGACGGTGCCGGTCGTCTGCCAGCGCGTCGTGTAGACGACGTCCACGTCGCTCGGCAGGTCGTCCGTGTCGTGGACTTCCTGGACGCTGCCGCCCGCCCCGGCCGCCCGCTTCGCGGCCGCCTCCAGCACCTGCGGGTCCAGTCCGTAGCCGGCCGGGGTGGCGAAGGTGATGCGGCAGCGCGGAATGTGGGAGACACCGTGAGCGAGGGCGGATGCCGTGTTGTTGCCCTCGCCCAGGTAGAGCACGGAGATGCCTTCGAGTGAACCGAACTGCAGGAGCATTGTCGCCAGGTCGCACACACCCTGGGTCGGGTGCTCCTCGGCCGCCATGGCGTTGATCACGGGCAGGCGTCCGGCGTCGGCCATCTCCCGCAGGTCCTCCAGGGGTCCGGACGTCCTCGCGACCAGCGCGTCCAGCATGGAACCGAGGATGCGTCCGGTGTCCCCGACGGATTCCCCGGTGGCCGTCTGGAGGTCGTTTGGACCGTACGTGACGGGAAACCCGCCGAGCCGCACGGCGCCGCTCGTGAAGGCGGTCCTGGTCCGCGTCGACGTCTTGGCGAAGAGGACGCCTACCAGTTTGCCGCGCAGTGGTCTGTCGTGCGCCGTGCGGTCGAGGAAGAGCTCGCGGGATCTGGCGACCAGGCCCTGCAGTTCCTCCCGGGTCAGTTCGGACAGCGTCAGCAGCCCGCGTGCCTCGGTGGACATCATTCTCCGCTCTCGCCCAGGGCGCGGTAGACGACTGTGCCGCCCATCCCGGCTGGGGTGATTCCCTGGGCGGTCCGCCAGTCGGCGTGGTAGATGGTCGTCCGGTAGCGGTCCGCTCCGTCGGGGCACAGGCAGACGAGTTCGTCGGTCTCCGGGTCCTGCCGGAACATCCGCAGTGCGGCAGCCACGGTCGCCCCGGAACTGCCCCCGACGCCGATGCCGGCTTCCTCCTGCAGCCACAGACAGGCCGACACCGCTTCAGCGGCATCGATGTACTGCACGGTCGCGGTCGTGGGGTCCAGGAAGCTCGACGGACAGCTCGCCCCGATCCCGGACAGCAGCCTGCGCCCGGAGGTGCGCCCGAGCGCCGCCGATCCGTGGACGTCGACACCGATGAGGCGCCAGTCCGCGCCGGTCGCGTCGACGAACCGGGTCAGGCCGGCGAGCGTGCCACCCGTGGAGACGGGGACCAGGACCGTCGCCGGACCCGGCACCTGTCGCAGGAGTTCGGGTGCCGTGCTCTCGAAGTGGGCGTTCGGGTTCGCCTCGCTCCGGTACTGATTCGTCCAGACAAGGCCGGGACGGAGCTTCAGCTGTTCCTTGACATATCGAATACGGTTGAGCAGAAATCCACCGGCGGCATCCGGCTCCTCGATCACCTGCACCCTGGCTCCGAGGCCGCGCATCCGCTCGATGAAGAATGCGCTGGTGCGCAGATCGACGACAGCGGTGAACGGGACGCCACGTGCGGCGCATTCGGCCGACATGGCGATACCAAGATTTCCCGACGTCGACTCGATGACGCCGATGTCCTTGTCGATACGGTCGGCCACATGCTCGATCAAGGAGACGGCGATACGGTCCTTCAGCGAGCCGAACGGATTCTTCGATTCGAGCTTGAGTCGCAGCCGCCGCGTCTTTCCGTTCACATCCAGAGAAACATCCACCATCGGGGTGTTCCCGACCGGTGACCACACAGGGTCCGCAGATTTCACAGCCCTTGTCATCAGCGACATCCGATATTCTTGAGTAGCGTGGCGGGTCGGCTCACGGCCCCATGAAGCACCGGATGGGATTCCGTCAGGCGCCGGCCGTTTCCACGAGCGCGAGTCGACCGATCCCCTTCAAGGTGGCCAGATCGATGTCGGCGATGCAGCGCACCGGGTCACCGTTGAGCGTGAGGGTGCCCTCGACGTGCACGGTGCCGGTCCGGGCGTCGAAGTCGGCGCCACCCAGGTCCGACGCCTCCCGGTCCAGGCGTATGCCCAGATCGGTGCCGCCTCTGGTCTCCGTGAACTTCACGAAGACGGTCCCGATGTCCGTCAGCCGGGTGTTCAGTTCCTCCAGCGTGGGCTCGGGTCCGCCGACCTCCACGCTCTGCTCCGCGCTCAGGCGCTCGGTCAGTTCGTCCATGGTTCATCTCTCCGATCGAAACGGCCGGTTCAGGACGGCTCGGACTCCACGTAGGCGAATGCCAGGTCGTCCGGGATGCTGAATTTCAGAGTGGTCTCACAGAATTCACGCCACTCCGGGGTGTCCTCGGTGAAGAGTCGCTTGTCCTTGTCGACACCGACAGGACTCAGCATGACCGTGAATTCATCGCAGAGGAACACCGTGGTGTCGTCGGCGAGTTCACGCTCCTCGGGCTGCGCCCCGGCAGACCAGCCGGGAAAGCCGCGCAATTCACCCAGTGGGTACGATTTGCAGTACTTCCTCACCGGAACCTCCGAGAGCAGGCCGACAGCGGACGCGCAACATCCAGCACCCGAAGGACCGTTCGCGACGGTCTATCCGAATGCTGCGCAAATACGTTTTAGGGCGCCCTCAGCGTACGACAACCGTGCCTGCCCATCCATAAGTGCATGCGCAGAGAAATGGCGGTCCCGTGTCCAACTGGCGCCTTCGCGCAGTTGGACACGGGACCGCCTTACCCGCCCGGGGGATTAGCGGGTAGCCTGGTTCGCTCATACGTCTCGCAGGCGCAGCATCGCGCCGCCGGCGGCCAGCGCGCCGGCGGCCCACAGGGCCACCACGCCGAGCCCCTCCCAGGGGCCGATCGGGAGCCGGTCGATGTCGATCGTCGTCTGCACGGAGAGGCCGGCCGTCATGGGGGCGATCTGCTGGAGCAGCCGCTGCCAGTCCGGGTCCGTGATCACCTGGGTGAGGATCGGGAAGAGGAACAGCAGTCCCAGCACGATCCCGATCGCCGTCGCCGAGCTCCGCACGATGAGCGCGACACCGAGGCTGAGCAGCCCGATCAGGGCGAGGTACAGGACGGATCCCGCGGCGGCGCGCAGGGTCGCCGAGTCGGCCAGTGACATCGCCTCGTAGCCGTGCGCCTCGGTGAAGCCACGCCCCGGCTGCACCATCCCGCCGATCAGCAGGGACCCGACGACGGCGACGGCACCCGCCACCACGATCACCCCGCTGAGCACGGCCACCTTGGAGAACAGGACGGTCAGCCGGCGCGGTACCGCGGCGACGGTGCTCTGCATCATGCCGGTGCTGTACTCGTTACCGACCATCAGCACCGCGACGATCGCGACGACGACCTGACCGACCATGACACCGGTGAGGCTGAGCTTCGTGGCGTCCTCCCCGCAGCCCAGGGCATCGCACCGGGAGGTCATGGCCACCGCCGCGCCGACCGCCAGGGTCAGCGCCACGGCACCGAACAGCAGCCACGCGTTGCTGGTGTCCGTCCGCAGTTTCGTCCACTCCGCGCGTCCTGCGTGCCTCATGCGTCCCTCCGTCGGATCAGGACCAGCGCGCCGGCGAAGGCGGCAGCGGCGTAGGCGCACAGGACGGCGAAGCCCGCCCACGGCGCCAGCGGGAAATAGCCGTGCATCGGCGAGTAGACCGTGACGACCTGGTCGTAGTGGGTGACGGTCTGCTGGATGGCGAACCCGGCGGCGGGTGTGACCTTCAGGAGCCAGTCCGAGGCCGAGGGCGGCAGAACGGACGCGGTGGCGAGCAGATAGGGCAGCACCATGCTGACGACCACCACGGTGATGGTCACGGCGCTGCGCCGCAGGATCACTCCGACCGACAGGGCGAAGACACTGGCCGCGGCCAGCAGCAGGCCCGTGCCCACGATGACCCTCAGTTCGGTGGCGGACGGCACCGTCAGGACGGGAAAGCCGTTCGCCAGGGAACGGGACGCACCGAACGGCACCATGAACGCGGCAGCGACCGCACCGGCGAGGAAGGCGGCGCAGCCCACCACGAGGGCCTTCGACACCAGCACGCTTCCTCGGCCTGGGCTGGCCGCGAACGTGACGCCGATCAGCCCGCGGCGGTACTCGGCGGTCATGTAGCCCGCGGCCACGACGACCATCATGATCAGTCCCGCGAATGCGCCGACGAGGAAGTTGGAGACGATGCGCACACCGCTCGCCGCCGGCCCGCCGACCACCGGCGCGATGTCGCCGGCGCCGGTGATGCGGTAACCCCCGCCGGACCTGACCGCTTCGCCCTTCGTCGTCTGGCTGTAGCTGCCGCTCGTACCCGCGCCATCGCTGACCTGCAAGTTCTGCCAGGCGTCGCCGCTCCAGCCGCCGCTCAGGGCGGGCGCGCCGAACGTGCCGGTCGCGACAGCGGGGTTGAACCCCGTTCCCGTACCGGTGTCCTCCGTGGCGGACGGTGAGGCCACGAACAGGCCGACCTGCGGCGACTCGGAGAGTCGGGAGAGGCGGGCCGAGCCCACCTCGGTCCACGCACTGCCGTCCGTCGACTGATAGCCCGTCACGGTCTCGCCGGAGCGCACCAGTCGCAGCCAACGCGGCGCCTCGGCCGACACAGCACCGGGAAGGCCCGCCTTGTCGTGCGTGTAGTCGTACTGCATCCGCACGCCGTGGGCCCCGGTGACCATCAGGGCCGCGTACGACGAACCCGGCTTGAGGGAGTCCTTCACGATGATGCCGGCCTTGGACCAGGGCGCGAGACCGGGCTTGTTCTCCGTGGGAGACTCCGCGACCTGACCGGTCAGCGAGGACACCGACACGGTGATGCTGCCGTCGCCCTTCAGCGGCTGGTGCACGAAGTAGAAGGCGTCGTTGACCGCGTGGCCAGAAGGGCCGACCGGCAGCTTCGACGCGTCGCCGCCGTTGCTCTGGGCCGTCGCGAGCAGACCGACCAGACAGGTGACGACCAGAGCACCGAGCGTGCTGAGCACCCAGCCCCGCACGGTCCGGAACTTGGTCCATTCCGCGCGCAGTACGCGTCCGAAGCCGCCGCGTGCCGGCCGGCTGGTGGCGGGCGGCGGCGAGAGGGTGGTGGTCATCGTCCGGCCTCCCCGGTGACGACGCCGCGGTACTGCACGGAGTCCCGGGTGAGCTCCATGTAGGCCTCCTCCAGGGACGCACGGTGCGAGGACACCTCGGAGAACGGCACCGCGTGCGAGCCGAGCACGGACACGACGTGTTCGGCCGGCAGGTCGGTGACGCTGATCGTGTCGTTCCCGGTGGAACTCACCGTCGCGCCGGCCCGCGCGAGCACGTCCATCGCCTGCCGGAGGGCGGACGTGCGCAGGGTGACGCGCCCCTCGGACACCGACGCGAGCAGGTCCCGCACGCTCATGTCGGCGACGACCTTGCCGCGCCCGACGACGACCACGTGATGGGCCGAGTCCTGGAGCTCGCTCATCAGGTGACTGGACACCAGCACGGCACGGCCCTGGTCGGCGAGCGACGCCAGGAAGCCCCGCATCCACCTGAAGCCCTCGGGGTCCAGACCGTTGAACGGTTCGTCCAGCATGAGCATCGGCGGGTCGCCGAGCAGCGCTGCCGCGATACCGAGCCGCTGGCGCATGCCCAGGGAGAAGCCACCGGCCTTGCGCCCTGCCACGTCCTGGAGGCCGACCCGGCGGATCACCTCGTCCACCGCGGCGGTGCCGAGCCCCTGCGAGTGCGCCAGCCAGAGCAGGTGATGGCGGGCCGTCCGGCTCGGCTGCACGGCGGACGCGTCGAGCAGCGCGCCGACGTGCTTCAGCGGAGTACGCAGCGTGTGGTACGGACGCCCGCCGACCAGCGCGCTGCCCTTGTCCGGCCTGTCCAGCCCGAGGATGACACGCATCGTCGTCGACTTGCCGGCACCGTTCGGACCGACGAAGCCGGTGATCTGCCCCGGCCTGACGGAGAACGACATGCCGTCCAGTGCCTGAGTGCTGCCGAAACGCTTGTAGACGTCCCTGACCTCGATCACGGCCTGTAACCCATCGATCGTCTTGTCCATGCAAGAAGGCTAGGGAACGAGGGGGTACGAATCCTCACGGCAGCGAGCGAAGTTCCGGCTGCCCAGGTGGGGGGACGAAGCAGACCGGCCCTCCCTCGTACC
>NZ_JBHWZP010000050.1:0-40395 GCF_042728395.1 Streptomyces sp. NPDC060205 | reverse complement strand
CCCTCCCGGTGGGAGGGCGGAGCCGTTTCGTGCAGCGCTCGGGGCGCGGGGTCAGGCGTGGCGGCGGTTTCCGGTTACCGCGCGGTACACGGCGAGCAGGATGAGCGAGCCGACGATGGCGGCGATCCAGGTGGAGAGATCGAAGAAGCCGTCGATGGAGTCGACGCCGAAGATCACCTTGCCCAGCCAGCCGCCGAGGAGACCTCCGGCGATACCGATGAGCATCGTGATGATGATGCCGCCCGGGTCCTTGCCGGGCATGAGCGCCTTGGCGATGAGGCCCGCGAGCAGACCGATGAGTATCCAGGCGATGATGCCCATGATTGTGTCTCCTACCTGGTCGTATAAAGACTGTGTCAGAGCATCCGAGTGTTCCGAACCGGTGTTTTCAAACACGGGTCCGTCAGATTCACAGGCTGCCGGTGCGAGGCCGTGGCCATCACGGGCGGGAGTCCGTGGGGCGGTCCTTCGCGTCGGACGGGGATCTCGGGGTGGACGCGCGGGGGCGGGACAGCCGGTGGTCGTACCAGGCCGGGACCAGTGCGGCCGTCATGAGGGCGCCGGTCGTGGCGAAGGCCACGGAGTAGCTCGTTCCCGCGTGGAGGAGGCCGAAGAAGACGGCGCCCAGGCCCATCCCCGCGTCGTAGGCGAAGTTCCACAGGGCGCTGGCCACGCCGTACCCCGACGGGGGGACGCGCGCGTACATCAGTGTCTGCGTGGCGTTCTGGGCGATGCCGAAGCCGGTGCCGAAGAGCGCCATGCCGACGAGAACGGCCGCGGCGCTGCCCGTCGGCGCGGTGGCCAGCACGCCGCCGGCGCACAGCAGCAGACCGGGGACGACCAGTCCGGCGGGCCCGTGCCGGTCGCCGTACCGGCCCGCCACCCAGCGGGCCCCGATCGCGGTGGCGGCCTGCAGGAACAGCGCCGCCGAGACCAGCCCCGCCCGGTCCGGCGGCACGGCCAGCGGCAGGAAGGTGGCGATGATCCCCGCGCCCAGCGCGGTGGTCGCGAAGACCGTGGCCGGCAGGGCCAGCGCGGGCGTGCGGAAACCGTCGACCATGCCCAGGGGCTGCTGCGCGGCCGGTGCACGCCGGGGCAGGCCGGCCACCGCGGGGACCGTGGCGAGCGGGAGAACGGCCGCGATCACGAACACCGCGGTGAAGCCCGCGTGCCGGGCCAGCCACACACCCAGGGGGAGGGCCACCACCGACTGCGCCCCCGACACGACACCCACCAGGGCCAGCCCCTCGCCGCGCCGTTCGGGGGGTATCAGCATCGCGGTCAGGGCGCCGCCACCGACCACGGTCAACGCGAAGCCCGCACCGCGCACGAGGCAGACGGCCACGATCGAGCCCGTGCTCTGCGCCACGGACGACAGGGGCGACATGGTCAGCAGCAGCGAGGGCGCGCCGAGCAGGACCAGCCCGGTCGCCAGCACGAGACGGTAGCCGTAGCGGGCCGTGAGCCGGGGCGCGGCCAGCTCGCCGCAGACGGTCGCCAGCATCAGCGCGCTCGTGGACAGCCCCGCCGCGCCGCTCCCGCCGCCTGACTCCTCGGCGTACAGGGGGACGACCGAAAGCAGCAGGAAGAAGCTCGCCGAGGCTCCGACGATGGTGACCAGACGGAGCATCATCGGCCATGTCAGCAACGTGGGTGGGGAGTTGCCGCCACCGGGCCGCCGCCGTGTGCGGTCCTCAGGCCGCACGGGTGTGGATCCTGATCCGCCGCAGGTTGCGCCGGCACGCGTCGATCGCGGTGCCGGTGTCGGGGCCGAGCGCCGAGATGTGGCCCAGGCCGTCCCACTGGCCCTCCAGCGGGCGGACCAGGTCACCGGGAACCACGCCGAGGCTCACCGCGAGGGTGTCCGGGTCGGCGCGTACCCGCTCGACACCCTCGACCCGCTCGACCCTGCCCTGCTCGGCCACCACCAGCCAGCTCGCGGCGGCGCCCCGGGCCACCGGGCGTCCGGGCAGCGGGTCCGCCCGACCCAGGGCCCAGGAGACGGCCAGGGACTGCGCGTCGCACCCGTACACGGCGTCGATCATGTCGGTGAGCAGGGCGCCGCCCACCCGGTTCTGCGACTCGCAGATCACCGGGCCCTGCGGACCGAGAATGATCTCCGTGTGCGCGGGTCCGTCGCGCAGTCCCATCGCCCGCAGGAAGCGCCGCGCGGTGTCGGCCATGCGTTCCTCGTCGTCGGCGGACAGCCGGGCCGGCAGGGCGTGGCCCGCATGTACGTGGGTCCCCGGGCGGGTGATGGCCTCGGTGACGGTGAGCACCACGTGCCGCCCGTCGAAGCTGAAGGTCTCCACGCTGTACAGCGGCCCCGGGACGTACTCCTCCATCATGAACTGCTCGATGTCGTACGCACCGGTGAACGGGTGGTCCGTGGCCGTGTGCAGCCGGCGGATCCGTTGCCGGGCCGCGTCGAGCGCGTCCACGCCGTCCACCTTGACGACACCGAAGCTCGCCGTGCCGCTGGTGGGCTTCACGATGAAGGGGTAGCCGTGCGCGGCGCCGAACCGGTCCAGGTCGTCGTCCGAGGTGAGCAGTTCGGCGGCGACCCGGCGCGCGCCGACCCGCGGTCCCTCGGCGAGGCGGCGGCGCATGAGCCACTTGTCGGTGAAACGGTGGCTGACCTCGTAGGGCGTTCCGCCGAGACCCAGCAGGTCGTTCACCCGGGCGGCCGGGTCGAGCCCGGGCTCGGTGAGCGACACGGCGGCCGAGAAGCCCCAGGACTCGTACGCCGATTCCACCAGCGGGCGCAGGGACCGCCAGTCGGTGTAGTCGGTGAGGAGGACGGTCTCGGCCAGGGACCGCTGTTCGGGTGCGAACTCGTCCTCGAACTGGACGTACACCACCCCGAGTCCCAGATCCGCCGCCTTGCGCAGATGTTTCGGGGTGCCGCCGATGAGCAGGACGCGCTTGGGGTTCCTCATTCGGGCTCCTCGCGGAACAGGGTGGGGAAGTAGTTGATGTCGGCGAGCAGGATCGCGGGGAGCGAGGCCGCCGACGGCAGGGTGCCGCGCGGCCCCGCCAGCAGCTCGCGATGGCGGCGCAGCGACGGTGCCGACAGCGGCAGGCCCCCCGCGCGCAGGTACCGGATCGCGCCCTCGGGGTCGCGCCGGGGGACGATCTGCGACCTCGCGAAACGGCTGGCGCTGAACGGGATGTCGAGCGTGCCGTCGGCGAAGGCCTCGACGACCGCCTCGGCGAGCGCCGCCGACGTGGCCGCGCGTTTCTCCAGCACCGGAGCGACGATCTCGGCGACCTCCGCCAGGATCCAGCGGCGCTCCTCGCGGACCCGGTCCTCGTCCACCGAGAGGAAGTCCAGGAGCGGGGAGTTGGCCCGGTCGGCCAGCCGCACCCCGTCGATGTTCGCCCGGACGTCCGGGATCCCGGCGGCCTCCTGGTGGGTCTTGGTGATGATCTTCGAGGCTCCGCCCAGCCGGGCCACCAGCGCGCCGTACAGGATCAGGTCCTCGGCGTGGCGGCGCGCGCGGGGGAAGACGCCCATGAACTCGTGCAGGACGGGGTGGACGGCGACGCCCGCCGGCAGATAGCGCTCGGCGAGCACGGGGACGGCGGTGAGCGCGGCCACGTCCTGTGCCAGATGGCCGCCCTGCGGGTACGCGACCGACAGGCAGCGCACCCCGGCCCGCGCGGCCAGTACCCCTTCGAGGACGCTGACCGCGAGGCTGATCGACGGCGGGACCAGCACGGCGGTGAGCGTGCCGAACAGTTCGCGGTCCACCACCAGGCCCAGCTCGGCGAGTTCGCCGCAGCGGCGGTCGACGTGCTCCCAGGCCGCCAGCGACACCGCCAGGGGCACCTGCTTGGAGTAGGGCAGGTTGTAGGAGATGCCACCGCCCTCGAACGAGGTGATCCCTCCGGCCACGGCCACGTCGAAGAGGCGCTGCGGCTCCGGCGAGCCGTGCCGCACCTCCAGCGGCGCGGCGACCGCCTCGTTCAGGTCCCGGGCCCGCCGCCAGCCGTGTGCCACCAGGGGATAGCCGTTGAGCTCCTGCGGGCGGGTGCCCAGCAGTCGTTCCGCCTCCTCGAAGCGGCGCAGCCGGGTGTGCGAGTCGATGGTCAGGCTGAGCACGTCCGGTGCGGCCTCCGCCTCCAGGGAGCGCAACAGGGCCCGCATGCCGACGTGTTCGGCCACCCCGCACCGGGGCTGGACCGCGACCCGGCCGCGGTCGCGGGCCGCGGCGAGGACCTGCGGCACACCGGGTTTTCCCAGGGCCGCGACATAGGCGACGGACTCCCGCAGGCTGGGGAGGGCGGCCCCGGATCCGGTGCTCCGGCCCGGACCCGCGACCCCGAAGCGCCCGGCCGGTGGCGGCCCGGTCATGAGACGCGGGCGGGTCCGGACCACGCGGGCTCCGCGCCGACCGTCAGGCCGCCGGCGGGCCGCGCACCGACGGTCTGGTCGGCGACGGCTCGCCCTGCGACGGCCCGCTCGCCGACGGCCGGGGCGGCGACCGCCCGGCCGGCGGTGAAGTGCCCGCCCGTGGCGCGCAGTTCGGTCAGTACGGCGGGAAGCGTGGCCGGGTCGTGGACGATCCGGTCCACCCCCAGGGCGTACAGCCGCCGGTCCGACGACAGGCTCTTGCTGCTCCCCACGGAGAGGTTCCCGCCGACCACCACCGGGCAGTGGACGCGCCCCGACCTCTTCGCCTCCCGCAGGCCGCGCAGATCCTCGTGGACGTGCCCGTTCAGGCTGCCCACCAGGAGCGCCTCCGCCTCCGGACGCCGTACGCAGGCCCGGGCGAACTCCTCGACGGGCGTGCAGGCTCCGAGGTTCTCCACCTCGAAGCCCTCGTCGCGCAGGAAGCGGGCGATGAGCTGGTTGGCCACGACATGGCAGTCGCTCGCGGCCACCCCGAGGATGACCAGCCTGCGGGGCGGCGCTGTCGTCCACGGCATCGGCTACACCAGCTCCCCGGTGCACACGTCGTCGAGGTACGCCTGTTTCGCGGCGGTGTCACGGGCCGAGCGCAGATAGCGCGACCAGCCCCGCCGCTCGTGCGAGGTGGCGTCCAGCTCGACCACGTTCTGGGTGGGCCGCAGCAGTCCCGGCTTGGACGGGTACGGCAGGAAGCCGCCGTCGTCCTTGAAGAACAGGCCCTGCCACATCTCGTCCCGGTCCCGCCACACGCAGACGAGCAGGTAGTACTTGCCGCCGTCGAGGTGCAGCAGCGCGAACCCCAACTCGTCCCGGAACTCGACCTCCTTGGCCGCGGCCCGCTCGGTCAGGAACGTGCGGGCCTCCTCCGTGACGTCCGGGGCCGCCCTGTCGTCGGCGCGCCGGATGTCGTACCACTTCAGACAGGCCCCCGGTACGGCCAACGGCGGGCCGGGGACGATCAGTTCGGCGGTGTGCGTCCAGTTCGCGGGGTACTCGGAGAGACCGGAGAGGGTCTCGTTCGTCCTGGTCATTGGTCTCCATGCCTTTCGCCGGGTGGGGTGGTGGCCGTTCCGCCGACGGCCGTGACCGTCGGCGGCCGTTACCGCCGGGGGCCGTCGTACAGGTCGCCGTGCTCCAGCGCGCGCAGCCGCCGGTGGTCCGCCGCCACGCGCACCGGGTCGGCGGAGCCCAGATACACATGGCCGGGGGACGAGGCGAGGTCCGTCGTGCGCGGCAGCGCGGTGCCCTCCGGCATGGTCAGCGCCATCTCGACGAACGTGCCCAGGGCGCGTACCGGCGCGAACCGCTCGGCGGACAGCGGGCCGCCGGCCCGGGGCGAGCGGAGGGTGACGTACCGCAGATGGGCGCGCGGGCGGTAGCGCGGCAACCGCCCCAGCGGCGCCTCCTCGGGGTGGGCGACGGCGCGCGCCAGACACGCCAGCTGGTCGGTGCCCAGGAACCGGGACACCACGGACGGCGTGTGCGAACCGCCGTGGCGGGCCGCGCACTCCACCAGTACGGGCCCCCGCCCGGTCGTGATCACCTCGGTGTGGGCCGCCCCGTTGCGGATCTCCAGCGCGTCGAGCACCCGCAGCGTGTACGCCGTCAGCGCGCCGACCACCGGGTCGTCCGGGGGCACGGGCTCCTCGTGGTCGTACATCGGACGGTCGCCGACCGGCCGCTTGTGATAGCGCCACACCTCGACGACATGGTGTACGCCAGCGCTGCTGACGGTGTTGACGAAGTACTCCTCGCCCGCCAGATGCTCCTGGACGAGCACGGCGCGGTTCCGGCCGCCGTAGCGGTCGCGGCCGGCCGTGATGACGGCCACCCCGGCCCGCAGCTGTGCCTCCGAACGGCAGAACAGGACGTTGTCCGTACCGGCGCTGGCCAGTGGCTTGAGCACGACGGGCCACCGGCCGTGCCCGCGTGCCCACGCGACCACCTCGTCGGCGCTGTCGGTCGCGAGACAGGCCGCCGTGTCCTGCCCGGACTCCCGCACCGCGCAGGCCATCTCGTACTTGTCCCGCCGGGCCGACGGCCGGCTCATCCCGTGTCCCGGTGTGCCGAGTGCGGCGGACAACGCGTCGGCCAGCAGGACACCGGACTCGGCGCCCGCGACGACACGGTCCACCCCGTACCGGCGCAGCGCGTCGGCCGTGGCGGCCAGGTCACCGCGGTGCACGACCTCCGGAGGCCGGGCCGGGCGGTCCGAGAGGCCCGAAGGGGCCGAAGGGTCCGAGCGGTCCGGTTGGATCGCCAGGTGCGGGTTCGGCGCGTCCGACCGCACCAGGACACTGTGTACGCCCTCGCGGGCCAGCGCGCCGGGCAGGAAGGCGCCCATGCCGTCGGCGTCCACCACGGCGACCCGGGTGGCCGGGCCCGTGGCACGGGCCGCGTACGCGGGGGACGGGCGGGTGCTCATGCCGCGCCCGCCGCCGGGATGCCGGCGGCGGCCAGCGCCAGCCCGTTGCTGTCGGCCTCGCCGTCGGTCAGCTCACCCGCGGCGTACTTCTGATAGGCCGCCAGGTCGAAGTGCCCGTGTCCGGACAGGCCGAACAGGATGGCCCGGGAGCGCCCCTCCTCGCGGCAGCGCAGCGCCTCGTCGATGGCGACCCGCAGGGCGTGGGTGGACTCCGGGGCCGGCAGGATGCCCTCGGTACGGGCGAACCGGACGCCTGCCTCCAGGCAGCCGACCTGGCCCACGGCCGTCGCCTCGATCAGCCCGTCCTCGACGGCGCGGCTCACCGCGGGGCCGATCCCGTGGGCCCGCAGCCCCCCGGCGTGCACCGGCGGCGGTACGAAGCCGTGGCCGAGGGTGTGCATACGGAACAGCGGGCCGAGCCCGGCCGAATCCGCGTAGTCGTAGGCGATCGTGCCCCGGGTCAGGGTGGGGCAGGCGGCCGGTTCCACGGCGATGATCCGCACGGGCCTGCCGCCCCGCAGCCGGGCGCCGAGGAACGGGAAGGCCAGCCCGGCCAGGTTGCTGCCGCCGCCCGCACAGCCGATGACGATGTCCGGGTGGTCCTCGGCCAGTTCCATCTGCCGTACGGCCTCCTGGCCGATCACGGTCTGGTGCAGCAGCACATGGTGGGCGGCGCTGCCGAGCACGTACCCCAGTGACGGGTCCCCGGCGGCCGTCTCCAGCGCCTCGGAGGTGGCGATGCCGAGACTGCCGGGGTTGTCCGGGTCGTCGGCGAGGATCTTCCGGCCGACCGCCGTCCGCGTGCTGGGGCTCGCCACGCACTCGCCGCCGTAGGTCTCCATGAGCGCTCGGCGGTAGGGCTTCTGCTGGTGACTCACCTTGACCATGAAGACCTTGGCGGTCATGCCGAAGAACGCCGCGCCCAGGGCCGCCGCGCTGCCCCACTGGCCGGCGCCGGTCTCGGTGACCAGCCCGGTGCGGCCCGCCAGCTTGTTGTAGTACGCCTGCGGGACACCGGTGTTGGGCTTGTGGCTGCCGGTCGGGGCGCCGCCCTCGTACTTGTAGTAGATACGGGCCGGGGTGTCCAAGGCGCGCTCCAGCCGGTGCGCCCGGATCAGGGGGGAGGGGCGCCACAAGGTGTAGACGCGGCGCACCTCCTCGGGTATCTCGATCTCCCGGTCGGTGCTCAGCTCCTGGTCGATCAGTGGCTCGGGCATGGTGGCCGCCATCGCCGTGCGGGTCAGCGGCTCCCGGGTCGCGGGGTCGAGGGCGGCGTGCAACGGGCCTCCGGGGAGGTCCGCCGCGAGGTTGTACCAGTGCGTGGGCGTGTCTTCCTCGCCCAGCAGGAACTTCGTCCTTCGCATGTCAGGGTCCCTCCACCGGGGCTGTGCCGGTCGTCTCGGTCGCCTCGGACACGAGCGAGCCCGTGGTCGTGGTGTGCGAGCCCGCGAACAGCAGGGGGTGCGCCTGCCGGATGCCGCCGACGACCTCCGCGTACGGGAAGTCGTCGAACTCGCCCCGCAGGGCGAGGAATTCCATGTGGCGCCGGCCCTGCTCGTCGTAGGGGTGGTAGTAGCTGTCCGCCCGTCCGTCGAAGTCGAGCGGCTTGATGCCGTACAGCGTGCACAGCAGTGCGTTGAACACCGGAGTCGCCCTGACCCAGGCCTCGTTGAGCCGTACGGAGGTCAGGCTGTGGAAGCGGAAGACGTCACCGCCCATCAGCGTGCGCAGCCGGGGCGAGGCGAGATGGTTGCGCACGTCCGCGTAGACGAGCCGGCTCTCGATGCCCACGACGCGCACCGCGGCGGCGTACACGATGGACTTGTGGACGCAGAACCCGGCGCCGCGTTCGATGATGCTGCTGGCCCGCAGGCCCTCGGCGGACAGGTCGCAGTCGTACACGTCGTAGCGGATGCCGTCGCGGACGGCGTAGTAGAGCGCCACGGCGGCGGCCACCGGGTCCCCCGGATCCGTCGTGCACAGGGCTTCGCGGACGAACTCCCGCACCGCCGGCGCGTCGTGGTCCAGGAACCGTGTGGGCCGCAGTGCTGTGCGGGTCCCGGTCGTCATGTCGTGTGCTCCTTCACCCCGTGGGCGGCGGCCCGGGACAGTCCGAGGAAGGCCGCCAGCCGCTCGCGCTGGATCTCGGAGGTGCCCGAGTAGATCGTTCCGGCGACCGCGTTGCGCAGGTCCCCTTCGAGGCCGTACTCCGCGGTGTAGCCGTGTCCTCCGAAGATCTGTACGGCGGCCAGGGCGGAGGAGACGTTGGCCTCGCTCACCACGAGCTTGGTGATGGCCAGGTCGGTGGCGATGCTCCGGCCGGCGCTGTACTTGTCCGCCGTGTCGTAGAGCCACTTCCTGGAGGTCTCCAGGCCTATCTGCATGTCGACGATGCGGTGCGAGACCGCCTGGTTGGCGCCGATGTGCCGGCCGAACTGACTCCGCCCGCGGGCGTGTTCGACACACCGCTCCAGCCGGTGCTGCATCTCGCCGAGGATCCCGGCGAAGCCGCACAGGATCTCCCACTTCATGACCTCGTCGAGGACCAGGAACCCCGATCCCACCGTGCCCAGCACGTGCGAGCGGGGTACCCGGACGCCCGTCAGGAAGAGTTCGGACAGCGGTGACGTGCGCAGGCCCATCTTCGTCAGGGGGCGGCCGTGCGCCACGCCCGCGGTGTCCGCCGGGACCAGGAACGCCGTGATGCCGTCGAGGTGGCCGGGAGCCCCGGTCCGGGCGTACACCACGACCAGGCCGGCGATCGGGCCGTTGGTCACGAAGGCCTTGCCGCCGTCGAGCACGAACTCCTCGCCCTCCCGCCTGGCCGTGGTGCGCATCGCCAGCACGTCCGAGCCGCCGTCCGGCTCGGTGATCGCGTGCGCCCCGATCACCTCGCCGGCACACACCTTCGGCAGGTACGCCGCCTTCAGTTCCTTCGCACCGAACCGCTGGAGCGGAACGCCGGTGCTCACGATGTGCGTGCACGCGGAGAAGACGAGGCCGGCGTCGGGGCAGCGGTACCCCAGGCCCTCGAAGACGTACATCACGGTCGGCAGGTCGAGACCCGAGCCGCCCCAGGCGCCGTCGAACGGCGTCCCGAAAAGCCCGATCTCGCGCAGGTGTCTCCAGCCCTCCCACGCGAACTCGCCGTGGGCGTCCCGCTGCGCATGTCCGGTGCCCAGGTCCGCGCCGACGGCCTCCGCGGTGGCCCGCAGCGCCCTCTGCTCGTCTGTCCAGTGCCTCATGGTGACCCCGTCAGCAATCCGTCAGTAGTCGGTGACCCGTCAGTAGTGCGAGAACTCGTCCTGGTCCAGGTTGTGCCGTTCGCCGCCCTGCAGAGGCGGGTTGAAGACGCTGATCAGCTCCAGGTCGGCGTCCGGCGCGGCGATCAGGAAGTGCGCGTCGTGCTGGTCCAGGGCGTAGAGGACGCCCGGGCGCAGTTCGTGGGTGGCGCTCCCGTCGGGCAGGGAGATCCAGCCCCGTCCGGTGATGCAGTAGCAGGCCTCAAGGTGCCTGCGGTACTCAAGGCGGGACTTCGTGCCCGCCCGTACCACGGTGTGGCAGAAGGAGAAGCCCATCCGGTCGGCCTGCAGCAGCAGGCGGTGGCTCAGGCCGTTGCCCCACTCGACGACCAGGGCCTCTTCCTTCGTGCGTATCAGCATGTCTTTCCCCTAGTGCGTCTTTCCGCCGGTGGCACCGGCGGCGCCACCGGCGCCCGTGGGCGCGTTCGTCTCGATGAAGTCCTGGATGGCCGCCACCGACCGGAAGGACTGGAGCGACAGGTCCAGGTCCTCGACGGGAAGGCGGTAGCGCTCCCGCAGCCAGCCGATGAGCTCCAGCAGCTGGAGACTGTTCACCACCCCTGCGTCGAACAGGTCCAGCGACGGCTCCAGGTCGGCGGCGGTGGTGTCGGGCAGGTAGGTGGCGACGATGTGACGCGTGATCTCGTGCCGCAGGCTCATGCTGAGGACTCCCGTTGAGTGGGTAGGTTCGGACGGGCGTGCTGCCTGGCCGCGAGGACGGACCGCACCCGGGCGCGGTCGACCTTGCCGGTGCTGCCGGTGGGCAGTGGTTCGCGGGTGAGATGGACGGTGGGGACGGCCGCCCGGGGCAGCCAGGCGGAGCAGTGCGTGAGCAGTTGCAGACCGGTGACCGCGCAGTCCGGGGCGACCCGCACCAGGGCGTGCAGCCGGGTGTGCGGGCCGGGTGCCGCGAGCGCGACCACCGCGGCCTCCATGACCTCGGGGTGACTCTGCGCCACCTGCTCCACGGCCTCCGGGCTGACCCGGACGCCGCCCACCTTGACCTGGAAGTCGTCGCGCCCGACCAGGGTCAGTTCGCCCCCGCTGTCGCGCCGGACCAGATCGCCGGTCCGGAACCAGACCGGCTCCGAGGAGCCCGGCGCGGGACGTACGAACCTGTCGTCGCCGTCCTCCGCGCCCAGGTACCCGTCGGCCTGGAACGGGGTGTGCACGACCAGTTCGCCGGTGCCGGGGCCGGTCAGTTCACGGCCGTCGTCGACCAGCCGGACACGGGCGCCCGGCAGCGGGCCGCCCAGCGGCAGCGTTTCCAGCTCGGCCGCCTCCCGCGCGCCGCACGAGTACAGCAGGCTGTCGTTGGTCTCCGTACAGCCGTACACGTTGTGGAACTCGGCCCGCGGAAAGAGCCGGACGAGCCGGCCGCGCAGGGAGCGCGGGGTGTGCTCGCCGGTGAGCAGCACATGGCGGACCGAGGGGAAGGGCTCCGCGTCCGGCCCGGCCCCGGCCAGCAGCCGGAACAGCATCGGCACCGCCTGGACCACCTCGGGGCCGGTCTCTCTGAGCAGCCCGGCCAGCCGGCGCGGGTCGGCGGCCCGGCCGGGGTCCACCGGGATCACACAGCCGCCGTGCCGAAGGGTCGCCCAGACGTCGAACAGGCTGAGGTCGAAGTTCAGCGGGGCGTAGCTGAGCACACGATGGCCCGCGCCGAGCGGGAAGGCGCTCCCGGCCCAGCGGGTGAACCGGTCCAGCGCGGTGTGGCTCAGCCGGACGGCCTTCGGCAGTTTCGTCGAACCCGAGGTGGTCAGCAGCAGGGCGCAGCCGGGCGGCGCGGGACGGGCGGGCGCCCGGACCGGTTCGTGTGCGGCCTCTCCGTCCGCGCCCGGCACCAGAAGGCCGGCGCAGCCCGCCCGTTGCGCCAGCCGGGCCGCGGCCGAGTGGCCCAGGTCGGGCGAGAGCAGCAGAACGGTCCGCCGGGCGAGCAGAGCGGCCAGCACCAGGGCGATCGACGCGGGGGACTTCACCGCGCGCACCGCCAGGGGGGCGTCCCCGCGGAGGTCCGGCCCGCCGAGCCGGACGGCGGCGGTGTCCGCGAGCGCGGCCAGATCGCCGTAGGTGAGCGTGGCGCCGTTCCACAGCAGTGCCGCAGCGTCCGGTGTACGCCGGTCGTGCGCGAGGACGTCGTGCGCGAGGGAATCGAGCATGGTGCCCGTACCGCCAATTCCTGGGATGTGCCGGGGCAGCCGCATGCCGGTGAAGCGGCGGTTGCACGCCTGAAGGGATCTCAAGAAGTCTGAGGAGACCTGCGGAGGACCGATTGGAGACGGTGGCAGTGTCTTCTGTTATTCGGCACCGAGCCGGTGCCGGATTGCCGGAGCCGTGGATTTTCTCTCCGGAACGGGGCCGCAATACAGTTCCGCGAGAAATGCATATGCTGCCCCTTTCGTGAATCGACGGCATGGCCTGCGCGATGTACGGATACTCCGCCCCTGTCATGCGTGGGCGAGGAGCGTCAAACGGAAGCGGCGTTCACAGGGCCGCCAGACTTTCGCGCAGTGTGTCCAGGCCCATGGCGCCCAGGCCCAGTGCGCGGCTGTGGAACGCCCGGGCGTCGAACGCCGGGCCGTGGCGGCGGCGGGCCTCGTCGCGGCCGGCGCGCCACACCCGCTCGCCGAGCTTGTACGAGGGGGCCTGCCCCGGCCAGCCCAGGTAGCGGTCGATCTCCTCGTCCACACCGCCCGGATCGATGAGCGTGCGGGTCAGCAGGAACTCCCGGCCCAGCTCGGGCGTCCAGCGTGCGCCCTCGTGGAAGCCGACACCCGCCGGGACGGGCAGTTCGAGGTGCATGCCGGTGTCGACGACCACCCGTGCCGCGCGGAACAGCTGCGCGTCCAGCATGCCCATGAGGGCGGCGTCGTCCTTGAGGTGGCCCAGTTCCCGCATCAGCCGCTCCGCGTACAGGGCCCAGCCCTCGCTGTGGGCCGACACATGGCACATCAGCCGCTGGAAGCGGTTGAGCCGCCCGGCCTGCAGCACGGCGGTGCCGACCTGCAGATGATGGCCGGGAACGCCCTCGTGGTAGACGGTGGTGACCTTGCGCCAGGTGGGGTGGTGGGTCCGGCCCGCGGGCAGCGACCACCACACCCGGCCCGGCCGGGAGAAGTCGTCCGAGGGGCCGGTGTAGTACGTGCCGCCGCCCGCCGGCGCGATCCGGCACTCCAGCGTCGCCAGCGGCGCGGGGATGTCGACGTGCGACCCGCTCAGCCCGGCCGAGGCCGTGTCGGAGAGATCCTGTGCCCAGCGCCGGAAAGCCTCCGCTCCTTCCGCCAGACAGGCCGGATCGGTGTTCAGCGCGGCGGCCGCCCCGCGCGGTCCGGCACCTGGCGCGATCCGGTCGGCCACCTGCCGCAGTTCGGCCTCGATGGCGAGGAACTCCTGCCAGCCCCAGGCGTGCGCCTCGACCGGGTCCGGTGAGGCGCCGGTGAAGTAGCGGAGCCACAGCCGGTAGACGTCGGCGCCGACGGCGTCCCGGACCGGGGCCGAGGGGGCCAGCTCGTCGCGCAGGAAGCGGGCCAGTGCGGAGTAGGCCTCGCAGGCCGCCCGCACGCCCGCGTCCAGGTCCGCGCGGAGCGCGGCCGGCACGTCGGCGTCGGCGGTCAGTGTGCGGAAGTACCCGGCCGCCCAGCTGTCGCACTGCGCGGCACACCCCGTGACCTGGCGCAGTGCCGCCACCGTGCCGCGGGAGGCGGCGTGCCGCAGGCCCTCCTGAAGACCCGTCACAGCCTGCGGTAATCGGGCCAGCCGGGATGCGATCACCGCCCAGTCGGCCGGGGTGCGGGTGGGCATCAGGTCGAAGACCGAGCGCAGGAGCTGCACCGGGCTCTCGATGACATTGAGCGCGGCGCCGTCGAGCCCGGCCTCGTGGATCTCCTTCTCGATGCCCACGCGTTCGGCGAAGACCGTTTGGGCGGTGGCCTCGGCGGCGTCCCGCGGCCGGGCGGCGGTCACGGCGCGCAGCGCCGCGGCGTTCAGGTCGGCGCGGGCCCGGTGGCCGTCGGGCGAGTAGTCGGTGAGCCGGCCCTCCTGGCCGGGGATGCCCCGGACGGTGGCGGCGACCGGGTCCAGATCCGCGTGGCGGGTGACGTAGTCGTCGCACAAGGAGTGAACAGAGTCAGTAACCGCAGCGTGCATATGCCGACTGTAAGGAGCAGGCGGCAGAATCAGCCACCACGTTGGAGGGCATCACCTGATCACCTATGAAGATTTATCGTAATTTTCTGGACAAAAGCTGACAGAACTAATGTTGAAATTTCATCGAGGAGTCTGTGACTCCACGCCACGCGCGCTGCCTCGTGGCGGTTTTGTCCGACCTGAGGAAATCATTCCGGCAACGCGATCCGGCCATTGTTCGAAATGATATTGAGGCGCTCGTAAAACCGCTCTTTGCAATAACGGGATTGACACGGATCGGCGACTCTGGGGTAGCCTCCAAAGCGATCTAGGCGATGCCTGGCATACGCGAGAATCGGCTCAGTCAAAATCCACGGGGGTGGAGTCGACGCATGAGTCTTCATGATCTCAAGCCAATACCGAAAGATCAGTTGTTCTTTCGTTGGCCGCGGTCCTACGAGGACGTCAAGGAAGAACGGAAGCACCGTCAGGAGAGCCTTCTGGTGGCATTCCGGCTCTTCGGCAGATTTGGATTCGAAGAAGGAACCGCAGGGCACATCACCGCCCGCGATCCTGAGCACACGGACTTTTTCTGGGCCAACCCCTACGGGGTTTCGTTCCAGCACATCCGCAGGGGCGACCTGGTCCTCGTCGACGGTCACGGCGCGGTCGTCGAGGGCCGCCACTACGTCAACGAGTCGGCGTTCGCCATCCACTCACGGATCCACAGCGCCCGTCCCGAGGTGGTGTCCGCGGCACACAGCCACTCCCTGCACGGCAGGGCGCTGTCCTCCATGGGCGCGATGCTGGAGCCGCTGACCCAGGACGCCTGCGCCTTCTACGAGGACCACGGCCTCTACGACGACTACAACGGCGTGGTGACCGACCTGGAGGAGGGCAAGCGCATCGCCGCCGTCCTCGCAGGCCACAAGGCGGTGATCCTGCGCAACCACGGGCTGCTCACCGTCGGGCGCTCCGTCGAGGCGGCGGCCTGGTGGTTCATCACGATGGAACGTTCCTGTCAGGCGCAGCTGCTGGCCAAGGCCGCCGGCCCGGTGGTCCCCATCGACCACACGACCGCCTGCGCGGCGCGGGACCAGCTCGGCAACGACGACATGGGCTGGATCAACTTCCAGCCGCTGCGCGACCAGGTCCTGCGCGAGGAGCCCGACCTGTTCGACCGGTGACGGCCGGGATCGACGACGACCGACGGGGGGTCGTGAACAGTGGACGACGTCTACCTCTCCGGGATCGGCGGCTATGTGCCCGCCGACCGGACCACGGTGACGGAAGCGGTCGCGGACGGCCGCTACGAACAGGCATGGAACCGCAAGGACCGCATGGAGACGGTGGCCGTGGAGGCGCTGTTCTCACCGGCCGAGATGGCTGTCACCGCAGGCCGCCAGGCACTGCTGCGCTCCGGGCACCACCCGCAGGACATCAGCCTCCTGCTGCACGCCACGGCGTACCGCCAGGGCCCGGAGGCCTGGGCCGCGGCATCGTACGTGGAGCGGTACGCCGTCGGCGCCGGCGCCCCGGCGCTGGAGATCCGGCAGGGCTGCAACGGCGGCCTGTTCGCGCTGGACCTGGCCAGGAACCACCTGGGGCGCCACACGGACACGGCCGTGCTGATCACGTGCGCGGACCGGTTCGACGGCGAGTTCGACCGATGGCGGACGAACAAGGGCATGGTCTTCGGTGACGGCGCGGCGGCCGTCGTGATGTCCCGCGGCCGGGGCGCCGCCCGGGTCCTCGGCGTCGCGACCCGGGCCGACTCCGAGCTGGAACGGATGCACCGGGGCGACCAGCACCTGGCCTCGGCGACGCTGCGGCGCGGGCCGCTGGACGCAGGACCGGGCAAGAAGGCCTTCCTGCGCACCACCTCCTCCGCCGAGGTCCAGCGCCGTTTCGAGGCCCAGGTCGTCGCCGCGGTGGACCACGCGCTGTCCGAGGCGGGCACCAAGCTGGACGGCATCGCCCGGGTGCTGGTGTCGAACCTGGGGCACGAGATGCTCAACCGGGTGTTCCTGGAACCGCTGGGGCTGCCCGTGGAACGCACCGCCTGGCGGTGGGGCAGGCGCATCGGCCACCTCGCCAACAGCGACCAGTTCCTGGCACTCGAACACCAGCTGCGTACCGGTGCGCTGCGCGAGGGCGACCTCGTGCTGCTGGTCGGCATGGGCGTCGGTTTCGTCTGGACCGCGGCGGTGCTGGAGATCGCCGAACCGCCCCGCTGGACGCACTGACCGAACGAGGACGACCGGCCGGCCGCGGCTCGTGCCGCGGCACCTGTGCCGCCCTCGCCGCGCGACGCGCCCAGCACCCGAACCTCGCGCATCCGGACCGCGCGCACCCGAACACCGTGCCGCGGAGCACCGCGCACACGCAGCCTCGTAACCAATCCCCTTAATACGTGCAGCGGCCTCGCGCCGCCGGGCGGCCGTGTACCGAGCGGCGCCGCCCCGTCCGTCTCGAATCCGGCGGCCGATCTGGACCGGTCGCCATGGGAGTGTGTCCGTGCTGGAAGTGAAGGGCCATGACAGGCCCGCGACCATCTCGCCCGACCTCGTCGTGGAGGGCGGCAGAACCCGCGATCCGGTGTCCGCCGTCGACGTGCCCGGCGACAAGTCGGTCAGCCACCGCGCCCTGCTGGCCGCCCTGCTGCCCGGCGCGCCACGACGGCTCACGATCCGCAACGCCAACCTGGGCGGCGCCGTCCGCGCGCTGTTCCCGGCCCTGCGGGCGCTCGGCCTGGACACCCTCGCCGACGGGGACGTCCTCACCGTGCGCCGCGCCGACCCCGTCCCGCAGCCGGTACGCCCCCACCACGGGATCCCGCGCCGGCCGGACGGAGTCGCGTCGTGGCCGCACGGCGTCCCCTATCTGGAGACCGCGGGTTCCAGTGCGGCGGCCCGGCTGCTGATCGGGGTGCTCGCCGGCACCGGACGGGCTGCCGTCGTGGACGGGGACGAGGTGCTGCGGCACCGCCCCATGGACTGGATCGTCACCCCTCTCAACGAACTGGGCGCGGACATCCGCTACTTGGGCAGCCAGGGCCGGCTGCCGGTGATCGTGGACGGCCGGGTGCACCGCTCCCGGCGCGTGGAACTGGCCGTCGGCAGCGCCCAGGCCCGTTCCGCGGTCCTGCTCGGCGCGGTCGCGGCCGGCGTACCGGTCGAACTGCGCCACCCCGTGCGCTCACGGGACCACACCGAGCGGATGCTCGCCGCCTTCGGCGCCCGGCTGACCGAGGACCCCGGCGTGGTCCGCTACGACGGCGGCGCCTGCTCCGTACCGCCGGTCATCGACATCCCCGGCGACCCGTCGCTGGCGGCCTACCCCGTCGCCGCCCACCTGCTGCGGGGCGGCGGCGGAGAACTGCGGATCCCCGGCGTCTGCCTGAATCCGACCAGGACCGGCTTCTTCGACGTCCTGCGCCGGGCCGGCGCGGCCATCCACTACGAGGACCCGCGCACCACCGCCGGCGGCGAACCCGTCGGCACGGTCGTCACCAGGGCCGGCCTCGACGGCGTCCACGCGGTGACGGCCGACGACCCGGCGACCCTGCACGCCCTGATCGACGAGGTGCCGCTGCTCGCCGTGGTCGCGGCCCGGCTGCCCGGCACGTCGAGGATCGGCTGCGCCGCGGAACTGCGGTTCAAGGAGACGGACCGGCTCGTCACGACCGCACGGATGGCCGCCGCCTTCGGCGCCCGCGTCCACGTCGAGCCGGACGGGCTGACGGTGCACGGGACGCGGGCGGGCGGCGCCGCCGTGCTGTCCGCCGGGACCGTCCCCGGTTTCGAGGACCACCGCATCGCCATGGCCGCGGCCACCCTGGCCACCGCTCTGCCCGGGCGCACCACGATCACCGGCGGCGCCTGCCACACCACGTCCTTCCCCGGCTTCACCGCCGTCCTGCGGGCGGTCGGCGCCGCGATCCACGAGGTCACCCTGTGATGAACAGCAACCGATTACGCACGGCGTACGAGGCCCGGTCCACCGGGACCACGGCGGGCCCCGCGTTCAGCTCCGGCCACGGCCCCTGGCTCCGTACCGACGACGGCGCCGCCTGGTTCGACGGCACCTCCGGCAGCGGGGCGGCCACCCTGGGCCACCAGCATCCGGCGGTCGTCGAGGCAGCCGCCGCCCAGCTGACCCGGCTCGTCCACACCGGCTGCAAGCTGAACTCCGGTCCGCGCATCCGGATGGTCCGCCGGCTGGGCGCGCTGTCCCCCTACCGGGAGCCCGCGGTCCTGCCCACCGTGACCGGCGCGGAAGCCGTCGAGGCCGCCCTGAAAGTGGCCCGCGCGGCGACGGGACACCGGTCCGTCGTCAGCTTCCGCCACGCCTACCACGGCAAGACCGCCGGGGCCCTGGCACTGACCTGGCGGCCCGGGTTCAAGCGGTTCGGCGCCGGGCCGCACGGTTCGGTCTTCACCGCCGCGCTGCCCGATCCGCGCCGCCCGTACGAGGACCGCTCACCCGGGTACGAGGACGGTTCGAGGCCGCATCAGGACGGCTCGGCCGGGACAGCGGCCTTCCTGGCGTCGCTGACCGCGGCACTGGACGGAGCCGAGCACCACGGGGGAGTGGCCGCCGTCGTCCTGGAGCCGATCCAGGTCACCGAGGGAGTGCTGACCGTGGCCCCGGCCCTGCTGGACAGGATCGCCCGGGCCGCGCACGACCGGGGCGCCCTGCTGGTGCTGGACGAGATCTACACCGGACTCGGCCGCGCCGGACGGATGTTCACCGCCGAACTCATGGCGGAGACACCCGATCTGACCCTGGTCGGCAAGACACTGGGCAACGGTTTCCCGATCAGCGCGGTCCTCGGCGAACGGCGGGTCGTGGACGCGCTGCCCCCGGGCGTGCAGACGTCGACCTACTCCGGCAGCCCGCTGTGCTGCGCCGCCGCCTCGGCGGTCCTCGACACCCTGGTCACCCAGGACGTGCCCGCCAGGGCCCGGGCGCTGGGACAGCGGCTCGACGAGTGGCTCGGCAAACTGGCCGCCGAGCACCCGTGGATGACCTCCGTGCGTACCGCCGGGGCCCTCGCGGCCTTCGACTGCACGCGCGACGGCCGGCCCGACCCGGCACGGGCCGAGGCGGTCGTCGAGGCCGCGTCACATGCGCGGCTGCTGCTGTTCGGCGGGGGACCGGAAGGGGCCACCGTCAAGGTCGTCCCCCCGGCCCTGCTGACGGAGTACGAGCTGGAGTTCCTCCTCCACGGCCTCGCCACCGCGGTCTCCGACGCCGACCGGGCGGCGGCGGACCAGGAGGAGGCGGGCCATGGAGGAGCAGGCCGGGGAGAAGCAGGCCGGGCGGAAGCGGGCCACGGAGAAGCGGGTCGGGGAGAAGAAGGCCCGGCGGGGGGAGCCCTGCGATGACCTTCCAGCAACTCTCCGAAGCCGTTCTGCGGAACGACCTGTGCACCGTGTGCGGCGCCTGCCAACTCGCCTGCCCGGCAGGGGTGGTGGGCTTCTCGGGCCTCGATCCGGTGCTCACCGAACCCTCGTGGACCGAGACCGACTGCGGCGAGTGCCGGGACTGCCTGGACGTCTGCCCCGGCGCCGACCCCGGCACCCCGGCCGCCGAGACGAGGCTGTTCGGCCGGAGCCGTACTCCGCGGGAGCGCTGGACCGGCATCTTCTCCGAAGTGCTCGCGGGCCACGCGCTCGACCCCCTCGTCTTCGAGGCGTCCGCGAGCGGCGGCAGCCTCACCGCACTCCTCCAGACCGCCCTCGCGGTGCTCGGCACCGACGTCGTACTGACGATGGGCCGGGACCCGGAGCAGCCCTGGCGGGCCGCCCCCGCCCTGGTCCGGGAGCCGCACCTGCTGGCGGAGACCGCGCAGTCCACATATCAGCTCGCCCCCTATCTGGGCGCGTTGCGGAAGGTCATGCTCACCGAACCCGACGCCGACGTGGCGGTGGTCGGCGTCGCCTGTCACATCCAGGCGCTGCGCAAGCTCCAGGCCATGGACACCGCCGCCGGGCGCTGGGCCCGCGACCACGTAGTGCTCGCGGTCGAACCCGCCTGCTCGTCCAGTACCCGTCCCGAGGGCACCCGGGCCGTCATCGAGGAACGCGCGCTGATCCCGGTCGACTCCGTGGTCCGGCTCCGCTACCGCGAGGGCGACTACCCCGGTGAGATCGCGATCGGCACCCGCGACGGCGGCGACCACCGGGTGGCGTTCTGGCAGGCCGTGCGGGACTTCGCGAAGAACAAGACGTACCGCTGTCTGTCCTGCGGGGACTGGCTGTCGGGGCTGGCCGACGTCAGCGTCAGCGACGGCGATCCCAACATCTTCGCCGCCAGCGTGGACGGGGCGCGCGAGCTCAAGCACGGCCGGGTGTTCGTCCGTACCGGGGCCGGTGCCGCCGCGGTCGCCGCGGCCCGGCACCACGGCTTCTTCACGGGCAGTCCCACGGACCTGTCCGGGCTGAACCTCGGCCTGGAGCGCAAACGCAACCGCCGCGCCTCGTACGAGAGGTCCGGCAGGCCCGTACCGCACGGCCCGATCCCCGGTCACCGGGAGGAGCTGGAGATCGTCCCGGACGAGCGGTGGATCGCCGTACCCGGCGAGGACCCACCGGCGGACCGGCCGACGCAGCCACGTGCGGACGAGCCGGCGGACCGGCTGACCGGCGCCGACCGGGGGAGCGGCCGATGATGCCCGCCGTCGACACCCGCGTGGTCCTGTCGCGACGGCTGCTGGCCGGCCGCGGGGCGCTGCCCGAGCCGGTCGAGGTGGGCGTCGGACCGGTCGGCACCGGCGAGCTGCGCATCCGCGCGGCGTACAGCCTGATCAGCCCCGGCACCGAACTGCACTACCTGGACCAGCTGTTGGGCACCGGCGAGACCTTCCCGCTCGGCTACTGCTCGGCGGGCACGGTCGAAGCCGTCGGCCCCGGCGTGAGGGGCTTCGCGGTGGGCGACCGGGTGACCGCGATGGGATGGGGCGAGGCCACCCACGGAGACGTGGTCGTCGTGCCCTACCGGCTGTGCCGGCCGGTGCCCGACACCGTGCACCTGGCCGACGCGGTCGTGGCCAACCTGGCCGCCACCGCCGTGCACGCCGTCGACCGCGCCGAACTGCGGCCCGGCGACGAGGTCGCGGTCGTCGGCGCGGGCATGGTCGGACTGCTGATCGCCCAGACCGCCGATGCCGACGGGCACCGCGTCACCGTCACCGACCTGCACCCCGGCCGGCTGCGCACGGCCGAGGCGCTGGGCGTTCCGGTGTGGGAGGCGCCCTTCCCGACCGGCCCGCCGGCCCCGGCCGGCAGCTCCCGCTGTGTCTTCCTCTGCGGTACGGGGGAGGCGACCGGCACGCTGGCCGAGGCGGCCCGCTGGGCAGGCCGCGCCCCCGTCCGGCCACGGGTGGTCGGAGTGGGACGGTTCGCCGCGCGGGTCGAGTTCAGCGTCGACCTGGGCAATCTGGACCTGCGCTACGCGGCCCGCTGCGGAGCGGGCTACCGCGATTACGCCTACGCCCGCGGCTACACCGACGTCACCCCGCCCCAGGGCCAGGCGACCGTCACCGAGAACCTGCAGCGGGCCCTGGACCTGATCGCCGACGGGGCCATCCGCCCGGGCCGGATGGGCCTTCCCCGGCTGCCGCTTGAGCAGGCCGCCGACGCGTACGCCGAACTGCGCGGACGCCCCGCCCACCCGGCGGTGGTCTTCGCCTACGAACCGGCCGAGGAGAGCCGCACATGACCGACACCGTTCCGGTATCCGCCGTGGACACCGGCCACCGCCCGTTCCCGGACACCGACCGCGCGGGCACCCTCATCCACCGCTTCCTGCGGACCGCCGACGCCTTCCCCCACCGGGAGGCCGTCGTCACCCCGGACGTCCGCTGGACGTACCGGCGGACCGCGGAGCTGTCCGCCCGGGTGTCCGCCGCGCTGGCCGACGCCGGTCTGCGCCCGGGGGACCGGGTCGGCCTGCTCTTCTCGCACGGCGCCGAGATGATCGGCGCCCTCCTCGGCGCGCTGCGCGCCGGCCTTTCCTACGTCCCGCTGGACGCCGCCTATCCGCCACCACGACTGGCCGGCATGGCCGCCGACGCGGGCATCCGCATGCTCGTCGCGGGCCCCGGACACCTGGGGTCGGCCCGGTCGATCACCGACGGGCGGTCCTGCCCGGTGCTCGCGTACGAGGAACTGGCCGGGTACGAGCTCGTGTTGGGCGAGCCGGTACGGGACGAGTCCGTGCGGGAGGACTCCCTCCCGCCGGGCGACCCTCTTCCCGGGGAGAGCCCCGCGCGCCCGGAGTCGGAGGCGTACGTCCTCTTCACCTCGGGCTCCACCGGCCGCCCCAAGGCCGTCACCCAGACACATCGCAACGTGCTGCACCACACGCGTGTGTGGACCGACGGGCTCGCGGTGGGCCCCCTCGACCGGCTCACCCTGCAGTCCGCGTACAGCTGGGACTCGGCGGTCCAGGACACCTTCGCCGCGCTGCTGAACGGGGCCGCGCTGTACCCGGTGGACCTCAAGTCGCTCGGCGTCACCGGCCTGCTGGAGTGGCTGGCCGACGAACGGATCACCGTGTACCACTCCACGCTGCCGGTCTTCCGGGCCCTGGCGCGTGCCATGGAGACCCGTGGAGTGCGGTTGCCCGCCCTGCGGATGCTCGCCCTCGGCGGCGACACCCTCCACCTCGCCGACCTCGACACCTGCCGGCGCCACTTCGAGCCGCACTGCCGGGTGGCCGGGGCCTACGGTTCCACGGAGTGCTCCTGCGCCCTGCTGCGGGTCGCCGGCCTCGGCTACCGGCCGCCCACCGGTGTGTTCCCGCTGGGCGGGGCGGTGTACGGGACAAAGGTCCGGCTGCTCGGCGACGACGGCCGCACGGTCCACGGGCCGGGCGAGGGCGAGATCGTCGTCGTCAGTGACTTCCTCGCCCCGGGCACGACTCCGGACGGCAGGACGTACCGTACGGGCGATCTGGCCAGGCGGCTGGACGACGGGACGCTGCTGCTCATCGGCCGCCGGGGGACGCAGGTCAAGATCTCCGGGATCCGGGTGGAGACCGGTGAGGTGGAGGCCGCCCTCAAGCAGCTCGCGCAGGTGCGCGAGGCGGTGGTGGCGCCGTACACCGACGGCATGGGTGAGCGTCAACTCGCCGCCCACGTGGTGTTCGAGGCCGGTGCTGCGCTCGAACCCGCGCTGCTGCGGGGCGAGTTGCGACGCACGCTTCCCGAGCACGCCGTGCCCACCGCCTATGTGCCCCTGCGTGAACTGCCGTTGACGGCCAATCACAAGATCGACCGCGCGGCCCTGCCCGATCCGCTCACCGCCACCGGGCCTGCACGCGCGCGTCCCGCACCGGCGGCGCGGGAGCCGGTGGAGGCGGCCGTCACCGAGGCCTGGCGGGACGTACTCGGTGTCCGGGCTCCCGGCCCGGAGGAGAACTTCTTCGATCTGGGCGGCACCTCCCTGCGGATGGCCGCCGTCCACGAACGTCTCACCCGCTCCCTCGCTCCGGCCCTGCGCATGACCGACCTCTACCGGGCCCCGACCATCCGCGCCCTGTCCGCCCTGGTCACCCGGCTGACGGCGGACCGCACCGGGCCGCCGTCCGGCGACGCCGCCCAGGGGTCCGCCCGCGGCCTGCGCCGCCGGACGGCCCGCCCGCCGCGCCGGGCACCGGCCCGTACCGCCGCCGCCCGCGCCGAACCCGTCCGCCAGCCCACCACCCACACCGAACCCACCCTCCGGTCCGCAACGCACCCCACTTCGCCCGTCGGCGATCAGCGCCGCACCGCCCCAGGAGGCACGCATGGCTGAGCTTCAGGACGCCCCCTTCCCGGCCGGACGCATCGCCGTCGTCGGCATGGACTGCCGGCTGCCGGGCGCCCGCACCCCGCAGGACTACTGGCAGAACCTGCTCGCGGGCACCGAGCACCTCACCGACCTCGACGAGGAACGGCTGACGGCCGCGGGCGTCTCCGCACCGACCCTCGCCGACCCACGCCATGTGCGCCGGGCCGCGGTCGTCGAGGACGCCGACCGGTTCGACGCGTCCTTCTTCTTCCTCAGCTCCCGCGAGGCCGAGCGCATGGACCCGCAGCTGCGGCTGTTCCTGCAGACCGCCTGGGCGGCCATGGAGCACAGCGGCCACGACTCCGAGGTCTATCCGGGCCGCGTCGGCGTCTTCGCCGGGTCGCTGCACAGTACGTACCTGCTGAACAACGTGCTGACCGGCGAGCGCGGCTTCAACGGCTCGCTGGAGCGGATGCAGCAGGACATGGCGACCCTGATGGGCAACGACCCCAACTACCTCACCACGCGCGCCTCCTACCACCTCAAACTGACCGGCCCCAGCCTCGCCGTGCAGACGGCCTGCTCGACCTCCCTGGTCGCCGTCCATCTGGCCGCCCAAAGCCTGCTGTCGCAGGAGTGCGACCTGGCGCTGGCCGGCGGTGTCGCCCTGCGCTTCCCGCAGGAGGCCGGCTACCTGTACGAGCCCGACGGCATCACCTCCGCCTCCGGCCGGGTCCGGCCCTTCGACGCCGGCGCTGACGGCACGGTGTTCGGCAACGGCGCCGGTGTCGTCGTCCTCAAACGGCTGGAGGACGCGCTGGCCGACGGCGACACCGTCTGGGCCGTGCTGCTCGGCTCGGCCGTGGGCAACGACGGCAACGACCGCGCGGGATACACCGCTCCGGGCGTGTCCGGCCAGGCCGCCGTACTCGCCGAGGCCCTCGGCGTAGCCGGGGTCGACCCCGCCACCGTCAGCTACCTGGAGGCCCACGGCACCGGTACGCGGATGGGTGACCCGATCGAACTCGCGGCGGCCCGCCAGGCGTACGGCACCGACGGGCCGCTCACCCTGGGATCGGTGAAGGCCAACATCGGGCACCTGAGCACCGCCGCCGGAGTGGCCGGCTTGATCAAGTGCGTGCTGATGCTGCACCACCGCACGATCGTGCCGATGCCGCACTTCACCGCATGGAACCCGGAGTGCGCGGCCGACGGCTCCCGCTTCCGGGTGGCGACCGCCGCCGAGCCGTGGGAGGCCGACGGTTCCGCCCTGCGCTGCGCGGTCACCTCCACCGGCATGGGCGGCACCACCGCCCACGTGGTCCTGGAGGAGGCCCCGCCCGCCGCCGCCGAGGCGCCGGGCGCCGCCCCCGCTCCGGCCGTGGTGCTGCTGCCGGTCTCCGCCAAGTCCCCGGCCGCGCTGGAGAAGGCACGCCTCGCGCTCGCCGACCACCTGGAGGCCACCGCGCCCGACCCCGGCGCGTCGCGGAGCCCGCTCGGTGACACCCACCTGGACGACGCCGCGTACACCCAGGCCACCACCCGGCACACCTTCGACCACCGGGCCGTGGTCACCGCCCCGGACCGGAAGACCGCCGTCCGCGCGCTGCGTACCGGCGAACCCCGGCACGTCTACCAGGACTCCGGCCACCCCGCCCCGCGCCCGGTCACCTTCCTGCTCCCCGGCCAGGGCGCGCAGTACCCCGCCATGGGCCGGGGCTGGTACGAGCAACTGCCCGTCTACCGTGCGGCCTTGGACGACTGCGCGCACCTGCTCGGACCCACGCTCGGCTTCGACCTGCGCGACGCACTCCACCCCGCGTCACGCGACCGGCAGGACGAGCGGTACGACCTCCGCCGCACCCGCCTCACCCAGCCGGCGCTGTTCGCGGTCGAGTACGCGCTGGCCCGGCAGTACATGGCGTGGGGGATCACTCCCGCCGCCCTCATCGGGCACAGCATCGGCGAGTACGCCGCCGCCACGCTGGCCGGGGTCTTTCAACTCCCGGACGCACTGCGGGTGGTGGCCGAGCGGGGGCGGCTGATCGACGCCCTGCCCGAGGGCGTGATGGCGGCCGTCATGGCGGGCCCCGAGAAGCTGACCCCGTACCTGGGCGACGGGGTGGACCTCGCGGCCGTCAACGAGCCCACCGTGTGCACCGTGGCGGGCGGTCACGACGAAATGCGGGCGTTCACCGCCAAACTCACCGCCGACGGCATCACCCACCGCAAGGTCGCCACCTCGCACGCCTTCCACTCCGCGATGATGGAACCGGCGGTGGAACCCCTCACCCGGCTGCTGCGCGAGGTGCAACTGAGCCGCCCGCGGATCCCCTTCCTGTCCAACCTGACCGGCACCTGGATCCGCGACGAGGAAGCCACCGACCCCGCCTACTGGGGCGCCCACCTGCGCGCGCCGGTCAGGTTCGCGGACGACGTGGCCGCGGCGCTCACCCAGGGGGACCAGGTCTTCGTCGAGGTGGGCCCCGGTCACACCCTGGCCACCTTCACCCGGCGCCACCCGGACCGGGAGACCGGTGTGCCGGTGATCACCTCCGCCGCCCGCGGCAAGGACCCGGCGGCCGACCTCACCGCACTGACCGCGGCGCTGGGCCGCCTGTGGGCGGTCGGCCTGACCCCGGACTGGCAGGGCTACTACGCCGACCGGGGACGCCGTAAGGTCCCGCTGCCCACCTACCCCTTCGAGGGCAGCCGTTACTGGGTCGAGCCGGGCACGGGCGCGCTCTCCGGGACCGGCACCTTCTCCGGGACGGGCACCTTCTCCGGGGCGGGCGACGGCAGCCCCACCGCCGTGCCCAAGCTGCCGCTGGACGAGTGGTTCACCGCGCCGGTGTGGCACCAGGCCGTCGGCACCCTCGACGCCGAACCCGCTCCGATCACCGAGCCGGTGCTGCTCTTCGCCGACACGGACACGGACGGGGGTGCGCTGGCGGGCGCCGACCCGGGCGCCGGCTCCGATTCCGGTACGGCCGGTGTCGCCGCCCGGCTGGCGGCGCACGCCCTGACCGGTGACGTGCTCACGGTCACCGCCGGCAGCGGCTACTCCCGCGACGGCGACACCTTCACCGTACGGCCCGACTCCGAGGAGGACCACCACCGGCTGATCGCCGCACTCCTCGCCGAGAACCGGCTCCCCGGACGGGTGCTGCACGCATGGTCCACCGCCGCGCTGCCGCCCGACCGTGGCGTCGCACGCTTCGAACAGGCCCAGCGCCACGGCCTGTACAGCCTCATCGCCCTGGTGAAGGCGCTCAGCGCGCACGGCGTCACCGAGCCCGTCCAGCTCGACATCGTCAGCGCCGGGGCCTACGCCGTCAGCCCCGCCGAACCCGAGCCCGTCGCCGAACTGGCACCCCTGGCACTGGCCGCCCGGGTCATCGGCCAGGAACACGGCAACATCGGAGCCCGCCACTTCGACCTGCCCGCCGACCCCGACGACCGGTCGCTGCGCACCCTGGCGGCGGAGCTCGCCGGCACCCGGCCTCCCGAGCTGGCCGTGACACTGCGCGGCGGCCGGCGCTGGGTGGCCGACCTGCAGCCCGTGCGCGCGGACTGGTCCGCCGAGGCCACCTCGCGGCTCCGGCCCGAGGGCGTCTACCTGATCACCGGCGGTCTCGGCGAGATCGGCTCGCTCCTCGCGCACTGGCTGCACCGGGAGACCGGGGCCCGCCTCGCGCTGCTGACCCGCGACCCCCTGCCCGACCCCGCGGACCGGGACGCGTGGCTGGACAGCCATGAGCCGGACGACGAGACCGCCCTGCGGATCAGCCGCCTGCGCTCGCTCCAGGACGCCGGGGCCACCACCTTCCTGGTGCACGCCGACGTGTCCGACACCCATGCCCTGCGGGCGGCGGTGGAACGCGTCGAGGAACGGTACGGCGCACTGCACGGGGTGGTGCACGCGGCGGGCCTGCCAGGCGAGCGGTGGGACCGCCCGATCACCGAGTCCGGCGTCGAGCAGTGCCGCTGGCACTTCGTGCCCAAGGCCCACGGCCAGATCGCCCTGGAGGAGGTGCTGGCCGGTCGGCAGGTCGACTTCGTCCTGCTGCTCTCCTCGCTGGCCGGCGTCCTCGGCGGGCTGCGCCTGCTGGCGTACGGCGCCGCCAACCACTTCATGGACGCCGCCGCCGAACGGGCCGGCCGGAACCTCGACCGCACCGTCTGGATCAGCGCCGCCTGGGACGTGTGGCAGCACCACCAGGACGAGAAGCGGGCCCTGTCCGCGATCGGCCGCAGCATGGACGACAAGGCGATCCAGCCCGAGGAGGGCCTGGAAGCCGTCCGCCGTCTGCTGACCCTGCGCGACGTCTCCCATGTGGCGGTGTCCACCTGGGACATCGGACACCGCCTCGACCAGTGGGTGCGGGACCCGCGGATCGGCCGGCCCGCCGACGGGTCCGCGGCACCAGGACCCGACCTGCCGGACACCGGCCCGCAGACCGCCGATCTCACCTCCCAGGTGACCCGGCTGATCGCGGAAGCGCTCGGCAGCGAGGACCTGTCGCCGGAGTCGGACATCTTCGAGCACGGCGGCGACTCGCTCCTGATCGTCCGGCTGCTGTCCGACATCCGCCGGTACTTCTCCGTCGAGGTGCCGCTGGCCGACGTCCTGTCCGAACCGACGCCGGCGGCGCTGGCCGACGCCGTACGGCAGCGCCTGGAGGCCCGCACGGAGAACGGCCCGGCGGCCGAGGCGGGCGACACCGCGAACAACACCACCGACGCGAGCAGCGCCACCGACACGACCGACGTGACCGACACGACCGACGTGACCGAGGCGCTCGCGGCCGAACTGGCCGCGCTGGCCCCGGAGGACGCCGAGCGGCTCCTGTCCGACGCGCTGCGCGAGGACCGGGCCACCGACCGGGCCAAGGAGGCCTGACACTCATGGAATTCAGCCTGATCTTCTTCTCCGGGGACGAGAAGAACAAGTACCGATTCGTCTTCGACGCCGCCAGGTACGCCGACGAGAACGGCTTCACCGCCATCTGGACCCCCGAACGGCACTTCCACCGGTTCGGCGGCCTCTACCCCAACCCCTCGGTACTGGGCGCCGCACTGGCCGGCGCCACCCAGCGCCTCGGCATCCGCGCGGGCAGCGTCGTCCTGCCCCTGCACAGCCCAATCCGGGTGGCCGAGGAGTGGGCCGTGGTCGACAACCTGTCCCACGGGCGGGCCGGCATCGCCCTGGCCACCGGGTTCAGCCCGGTGGACTTCGCCATCAACCCGGACGGCTGGCAGGACCGGCGGGAGCGCACCTTCGACGCCGTGGACACCATCCGCGAACTCTGGGAGGGCGCACCGGTCTCGGCCCAGGACGGCCTCGGCAACTACGTCGAACTGGAACTGCACCCCCAGCCCGTCCAGCCCCAGCTGCCGATCTGGCTCACCTGCACCAAGAGCCCGGACACCTTCGAGACGGCCGGCCGCCTCGGCTGCAACGTACTGACCGCGCTGATCGACATGACCAACGAGGAGCTGGAGGACAAGCTCGCCGTCTACTACAAGACCCTCCAGGACTACGGGCACGACCCGGACGACGTCACCGTCACCCTGATGCTGCACACCTTCATCGGCACCGACCTGGAGGAGGTGCGGGAGACCGTCCGGCCGCCCTTCACCGACTATCTGCGCTCCTTCCTGACGGTCATCGACTCGCAGAAGAAGAACCTCGCGCCGGGGGCCGGGGTACGGGACATGTCCGAGGCAGACCAGGACCAGCTCATCGAGTTCGCCTTCGACAAGTACTTCGAGAAAGGCGCCCTGTTGGGCACCCCCGACTCCTGCACCGCGGTGGTCGACCGGTTCAAGGGCATGGGCGTCAAGGAGATCGCCTGTCTCATCGACTTCGGCGTGGACGAACAGCTCGTCGTCGAGAGCCTGAGCCACCTCAACGAACTACGGAGGCGATACGCATGACCGCCGGTGTCCCCGCGGAGCTGGCCGAACGGCTCGCCGCGCTCACCCCCGCACAACTGGACCGGCTCCGAACCCGGTTACGCGCACAGGCTCCCCGCGCCGAGCTGCGGCTGACCCCGGGCCAGGAGCGGCTGTGGCGCGCCCACCACACCGCCGCCGGGCGGCCCGTGGACGTGGTCTGCCAGGCCGTGCACCTGACCGGGGCCCGGGTCGACCTCGACCTGCTGGCCGCGCGCGTCCGGGATTTCGTCCGCGCCCATGAGGCGCTGCGCACCACGTTCGGGGAACACCTAGGGGTCGTGCGGCCGGTGGTGCGCCAGGACCTGCCGCCCCGGCTGGTCCGCACCCGCTGCCCTGACGGGCCGCAGCAGGCGCAGGCCCTGGCCCGTGAGCTGGCGCACGAGCCGTTCGACCTGGCCGAAGGGCCGCTCCTGCGGGTGGCCCTGGCCGAGGGAGCCTCCGACGAGGAGGCCTGGCTGCTCGTCGTCGTCCACAACCTGGTGTTCGACGCCTGGTCCTTTGAGCTGCTGCTCGACGAACTCGCCCGCGAAAGCGCCGAGTCCGCTCCAGCGGCGCGCCCCTTCAACCTTTTCGCCCTGGAGCAGGCCGAGTCGACGGCCGGACCGCAGGGCCGGGAGGCAGCCCGTTTCTGGGCCGACGAACTGGCGGGCGCACCTCGTCCGCTCCCCACCGACCGACCCCGGGGGCACGCTTCCCCCGGCACCGGCGGACGGGTGGACTTCACCCTGCCCGCCGCCGTGGCCCGGGGCGTCGCCGAAGCGGCCAGGGGCTCGGCCGCCACCGCCTACGCGGGCTGGGCGGCCGTCGCGTGGGCC
This sequence comes from Streptomyces sp. NPDC060205, assembly GCF_042728395.1. Taxonomy (NCBI): domain Bacteria; kingdom Bacillati; phylum Actinomycetota; class Actinomycetes; order Kitasatosporales; family Streptomycetaceae; genus Streptomyces; species Streptomyces sp. NPDC060205. The sequence continues at coordinate 9,574 of NZ_JBHWZP010000050.1, read as the reverse complement.
ACCCTCGCCGAGTTCGGCGGCGACCCGGACGTGCTGCTCGGCACCTTCACCGCCAACCGCGACCGGCCGGACGCACAGCACACCGTCGGCTACCTTCTCAACGTCCTGCCGCTGCGCCTGCGCGACCCCGGTGACGGCACCTGGGCAGCACGGATCAGGGCCGCCCACACGGCGTCGAAACGGGGGCTGCGGCATGCGGCGTACCCGGGAGAGCTGATCTCCGCCGAACGCCGGCTCCCCGGCCTGCACCCGCTGTTGGACGTGGCGTTCGTCTACGACAGCCCGTCCGAAGGCCCCCGTACGGTGCAGGGTGCCGCCGTGTCCACGTGGGACGTGGACAAGGGCGTGGCCCGCTACGGCCTGACGCTCTCTATCCACCCCGCCCCCGAAGGGGCCTCCGGCTGGATCGAGTACGACACCGGGCTGTACGACAGGAGCACGGTGGACCACCTGGCCGAGCGGTTCACGGCGCTGGCCGCGCAGGCGTCCGGCGCGTCAGGGCATCCGGCAGGGCATCGGGCAGGGCATCCGTCAGGGCCCGCCCCACGGCACGCGGCAGGGTCCTCGTCGCGAGAGGCCGGACAGTGATCACGCCGCGGCTGTGCGCCGCCGCCTACGAACTGGGCGAGTACGAGGCTCCCGTGACGGAGCTGCCGGAACTGGCCGCCGCGCCGGACGTGGCGGCCGAACTGACCTCCCCGGCGGCCGGGTTCTCCCGCTACCGCTGGTCGCAGGCGCCGCTCGTGGAGCTGATGGCCGCGGCCGTGCAGAAGTGCCTGGCCGGAGCCGGTGTCCCGGGCAAGGCCGTGGACACGGTCCTGCTCGCCACGGACTCCCTCCCGCACGATCGCAGCGCCCACCGCGAGGTCGCCGACCTGCTCCAGGAGACCGGTATGACCGGCGCCACGGTCGCCACCCTCGGCCTGATGGACTGTGCCACGGCGATGTTCGCGCTGGGCAACGCGGCCTCCCTGGTGCGGGACGGCACCGCCCGGCACGTCATGGTCGTCAGTGGTGACCTGGCCGACCTCTCGACCGGCGGGGAGCGCCTGGTGGCGGGCGGCGCGGCCATCGCCAGCGACGGGGCAGCCGCCGCCCTGGTCTCCGCCGACGCGCCGGGGCTGCCGGTCCTGGCCATGGCCCACCACGGCGCGGCCGAGGAACGCCGGGACGCGCCGCCGCACCAGCGGCTGACCGCCCGCCTGACCGCCTACCGGGAGCTGTTCACCGGCCTGTCGGACCGGCACCGCGTCCGGCCGGACGTCTCGCTCGTCCTGCCCAGCAACTTCGCCCGCAACGTGATGGAGATGTACCTCGCCGACGTCGGGTTCGACAGCGGTCGGATCGCGCTGGACAGCGTGGGCCGCATCGCCCACTGCCAGGGCAGCGACCCGCTGATCCATCTGGCCGACCGGCTCGGCGCCCCGGAGCCCGCCACCGGCCCGGGCACCCCTCGGGAGTACGTCCTGCTCGGGGCCGGCATGTCCCATCTGGCCGCGGTGCTGCTCGGCGCCGACGCGCTCCCGGCGGAGGGAGAGATCCGTTGACCATCCATGCCACGGCCGCGGAGCCGGTGACCGCCTCGCTCCTGCGCACCACGGCCCGCTGCCTTCCCACCGGAGTCACCGTGGTGACCAGCGGGCTGGGTCCCCACGTACACGGGATGACGGTCAACTCCTTCACGACCCTGTCGCTCGAACCCCCGCTGGTGTCCTTCGGCGTGCGGCACGACGCCAGGATCAGAGGGCTGGTGGAGCGCACCGGCGGCTTCGTCGTCAACGTCCTCGCCGCCGAACAGGCGGAGCTGGCCCGATGGTTCGCCAACCGGAACCGTCCGCTGGGCGCGGAGAGCTTCGCCGAGGTGCGTACCGAGGACGAACCGGCGACCGGCGGTGTACGCATCGCCGGGACCGTCGGGTACTTCGCCTGCCGGGCCGTGCGGTTCATCGAACTCGGCGACCACATGCTGGTGGTCGGCCTGGTGCAGGAGTGCGGCGCCCGCGAGGAGGTGCCTCAACTGCTCTTCGTGAACGGAGAGTTGAACGCCGCCCCGGCCCGGCCCTCCGCACCGCCCCGAACCGGCGAACAGTGATCCGGAAAGCGACCCGAGCAATGCCCCGAGCAGTGACCCGAGCTGTGACCCGGGAAAGGAATAGGACCCGAAGATGACCGCACCGCGCATCCGCGCACTCCAGGAGTCGGACTATCCCTCGCTGATCGCCCAGGTGGACGACTGGTGGGGCCGCCCGGCAGCCCACATGCTGCCCCGGCTGTTCCTGCGCCACTTCCACGCGACCAGCCTGGCGGCCGTGACCGGCCAGGGGACGCTCGCCGGGTTCCTGGTCGGCATCGTCTCGCCGTCCGAACCGGGGGAGGCGCACACCCACTTCATCGCGGTCGCCCCCGGCCGGCGCAGATCCGGCCTCGGCGGTGTGCTCTACGGACGGTTCTTCGAGCTGGCCGCCGAACAGGGGTGCCGGACCGTCACCGCTGTCGTGTCGCCCGGCAACACCCGGTCCCAGCGCTTCCATCTCGCGACGGGGTTCGAGGCGATCCCCTTGCCGTCGGCGGGCCCGCCGGACACGAGGAACGTGATGGACACGCAGGGCCCGGCCGCCGCGGAGGGCCTGGCCGCTGTGGAGGGCCTGGCGGACACGGAGGGCCTGCCCGTCTGGAAGGACTGGGACGGCCCGGGGGAGGACCGCGTCCGGTTCTCGTACGCACTGTGACCAGGGGAGTCACCCATGCTGAACATACTCACCACCGAACGGGCCGTCCTCGACAAGGCGCTGCCCGGATTCGACGACCGGCTGGCCGAACTCGGCACGGCGGCCGTCGAGGACCCCGGCACCCATGTCATCGAGGAGTTCCGCGAAGCCGGCGGTGGCAACGTCCTCATCCCCACCGCCCTGGGCGGCGGCGGCCTGACCTGCCTGGAAGGCGCTCGTCTGCAACGGGCGGTGGGCAGCCGGGCCCCCTCGCTGGCCGTGGCGTCGACCATGCACCACTACAAAGTGGCCTGGCTGGCGCACGTGCTGGGCGGCGGGGCGGCCGACGTGCTCGCGGAGATCGTCGGCCGACGGCTGCTCGTCTCCTCCTGCGGTGCCGAGGGCGCCTCCGGCAAACAGCTCTTCGCACCGGGCATCCAGGTCACCGCGGCGAACGGCGGCGGTCTGCGGCTCACCGGCTCCAAACGGCCCTGTTCCCTGGTCGGATCCATGGGCCTGCTGACCCTGCTGGCACCCGGGCCGCCGGAATCCCCGTACGGGGGCGATCTGCTGATCGTGATGGTGCCCGCCGAGACGCCCGGACTGCGCCGGGAGCCCTTCTGGGGGAACCACGCCCTGCGGGCCGCGCAGACGGACGCCGTGGTGCTGGACGACGTGTTCGTCCCGGACCACATGATCGTCCCGCTGGGCGACCCGGAGCAGGCGGCGGGCCGGCTGAACGCGCTCATGGCACGCTTCCTGATCCTGATCACCGCCGCGTACGTGGGCATCGCCACCGGTCAGGTGGAGCGGCTCTTCGCGGACGGACGCGGACAGGCAGGCGACCGGGTGACCGCCTTCGGCCCGCTGGAGACGGTGTCGGCCGCTGTCGAGGCCGTCGCCCGCGAACTGGACGACGGCTCTCCGGAGGAAGCGCTCATGGGCCGGATCCTGCTGATCCGGTACACCGCCCAGCGGGCGATCACGGAGGCCACCGACCGGGTCCTGGAGCTGATGGGCGGCATGTCCTTCGTGCGGGACGGCCACGGAGTGGACCTGCTGGCCGCCAGTCGCGCCCTGGCCTTCCACCCTCCGTCGGAGCCCACCATGCGGGAGCCGCTGGACGCGTGGCTGAGCGGAGGCAAGCTCTCGCTGCTGTGAACCACACCGAGACAGGGACAGGAACCGAGACCGAGACCTGGGCAGGGACCGGGATCGAGGCCGACGCCGCCGCGCACCCTCCCCTGACCTGGCCCGGAGAAGCCGAGGAGTTGCGCGGAAAGCTGGCCGCCGCCGCCCGGGGCGAGGCCTTCCTGCTCCACGCGGGCAGCGGCACCCCGCCGGGAGCGGTGCCCCGCGCCGAACACGTCACCCGGCAACTGACCCTGCTGGCACAGGGCACGGTCGTCCTGTCCTACGCGCTGGGCGTCCCGGTCGTGCCCGTCGCGGAGATCCACGCGCCGCCCGCCGAGGGACGCATGGAGATCCACGCGCCCCCCGCCGAGGGACGCACCGGACCCGTCCGGGCCACGGACGTCCACCGGGCGTCGGCCATGGCCCTCAACCTGGTCCGGGCGTGGGCCGGCGACGCCCGCCCGGATGTGCCCTGGGCCCACGAACGGAACCTGGCGTTCGTCGCCCGCTCTCCCGAGCGCGCCCGTTACGAGCCGCTGACCAGCAGGATCAGCTCCGCGCTGAGCTTCCAGCACGCCTGCGCGGGCAGGCCCGCGACGCTGCCGCGGCCCGCCGTCAGCCGTCCTGCTCCGGTGGAGGACTCCGCTCCACCCCGGGCCGACGTCCCCGGCGGCGAACGCTGGGACGCCGTCGGCCACATGGTCTGGCTGCACCCCTCCTCGGCCGGGGACCGCCCCGTACGGGCGGCCGGTGCCGCGGCGCGGATCCGTAACCCCGTCGGTGTGGTGGTGGAACCCGGCACCACCCATGACGCCGTCCTCGCCCTGATCGACCTTCTGGACCCGGAGCGCTCCGCGGGACGGCTCACCTTCCTCAGCCGGTTCGGGGCGGACCGGATCAGCGACCTCCTCCCCGAACTGGTGCAGAAGGTCGCCTCCACCGAGGCCGAGGTCGTCTGGGCCTGCGACCCCTGGCACCGCAACCGCCGGGACCCGGCGGGCGTCCTCGCCGAGGCCGGCGCCTTCGTCGCACTGCACCGCACGCTCGGCACGCACGCGGGCGGCCTCCACCTGCCCCCGTACGAAGGCGCACTGGACCTGGTCTTCACGCTGGCCACGACGGCCATCGGCCTCACCGGTCACCCATGACCGCGGCCCCTGTCGCCGAACAGCCCGGCAGAAGAAACGGCAGAAGAAGCGCCGAAAGACACGTCAGAAGACACGTCAGAGGGCACGTCGGCCTAGATCAGGAGGCAGGACCGCCGTCCGTCTCCCGCGTCTCCCGCATCTCCCGCGCCTGCGGCGGCCGTACGGTCTGGTGGCGGGCGAAGTAGTCGACCAGCGCCGGGTCCGGTGCGGCCACGGCGACCGGTGTGCCGTTCGTCCGCAGCGAGGTCGTCGCCGCCGCCGCGCAGGCCACCGCCTCGCGGGCGGCCACCGGGGAGGTCTCGGTGGGGCCTCCGGTGGCGGCGAAGCGCAGGAACTCCTCGACCAGCGCCCGGTCCGCACCGCCGTGCAGACCGTCCTCCTGCGCCGGGACCGGGACGCTGAGGTCGGCGTCCTGGCGGTAGCCGGACCTGCGCCGGTTCCAGACCTTGACGGTGGCGGGGTCGCCGTCGATGCCGTCGCCGAAGTTCTCCATACGGCCCTCGTCGCCGATGACGGTGTAGTTGCGCCAGTAGTCGGGGGTGAAGTGGCACTGCTGGTAGCTGGTGAGCACTCCGTTGTCCAGGCGCCCGAGCATCATGCTGAGGTCTTCGACGTCGATGACGGGGTTGAGATCGCGCAGGGCCGACGGCGGCCAGATCTCCGGGTCGTACCAGTCGGGCATCCGCTCACCGTCGGGTACGGGTGTCCGGGCGGGGCGGCGCTGGTTGTCGCCGTAGACGGCGAGGGTGCCGTGGGCGACGACGTCCCGGGTGTAGCCGCCGGCCAGCCAGTGGATCACATCGAGGTCGTGGGCGCCTTTCTGCAGCAACAGCCCGTTGGTGTGCGCCCGTTCGGCGTGCCAGTCCTTGAAGTAGAAGTCCCCGCCGTGACCGACGAAGTGGCGGCACCAGAGGGAACGCACGGTGCCGATCTCCCCCTTGTCGATCAGCTCCCGCATCCGGCGCAGCACCGGCAGATGCCGCAGGTTGTGGCCTACGTACAGCCGGGTGCGGGAGCGGAAGGCGGCGGCGAGCAGGGTGTCACAGTCCTCGACGCCGATCGCGAGGGGCTTCTCCACGAAGACGGCGGTCCCGGCGTCCAGGAAGAACAGCGCGGGCCCGGTGTGCAGATGGTCGGGGGTGAGGACGAACACCGCGTCCAGGCCGTCGCCGAGCATGTCCTCGTACCGCTCGTGCACCACGACGTCCGCCCCGAACAGACGCCTGGCGTCCTTGCGGCCACGGGGGTCGGGGTCGGCGCAGGACACCACCCGGGCGACACCCGGCCGGTTCGCCAGCGTGGCGAGCGGGGCGCGCTGGCCGACCCCCACCACCCCGACGCGCAGTTCGGCATGTGGTGCCTCGGTACCCGCCGGCCGGGCGCGGTCATCCATGAAGCCGTCCCCTCAATTCGATTCGGCCGGCACCTCACGTACCGCCGTCTTTCACACGGACGCCACGCGACCCTTCCCTGACGTTTGCTGCTCTTGGAACACTCCGATAGCGCAGGTTCCGGCATGCGCAGGTCCGTCCGTCAGTCGCACCCGTATACGTCAGGACGAGAGGTCACCCAGTCATGACCGAAGTGAATCGGCGCCGTTTCCTGCAGCTCGCGGGCGGTACCGCGGCGTTCACCGCGCTGTCGGAGAGCATCGCCAAGGCCGCCTCGATCCCCGCGGGCTACCACCGCGGCACCATCGAGGATGTCGAGCACGTCGTCGTCCTCATGCAGGAGAACCGTTCCTTCGATCACTACTTCGGTGCGCTCAGGGGTGTCCGCGGCTTCGGCGACCCGCACCCGGTCGCGCTCGACAACGGCAAGTCCGTCTGGCACCAGTCCGACGGCACCAAGGACCTCCTGCCCTTCCACCCGGAGGCCGACGACCTCGGCATGCAGTTCCTGGAGGGCCTGCCGCACAGCTGGCCCGACGGGCACGCCGCCTACAACGGGGGCAAGTACGACAAGTGGGTCCCCGCGAAGGGCGCCACGACCATGGCGTACCTGACCCGTGAGGACATCCCGTTCCACTACGCGCTCGCCGACACCTTCACGGTCTGCGACGCGTACCACTGCTCGTTCATCGGCTCCACCGACCCGAACCGCTACTACATGTGGACGGGTTTCACCGGCAACGACGGCAAGGGCGGCGGCCCGGTCCTCGGCAACGACGAGCTGGGCTACGACTGGACGACGTATCCCGAGCGCCTGGAGGAGGCCGGGATCTCCTGGAAGGTCTACCAGGACATCGGCGACGGCCTCGACGCGGCCGGCTCCTGGGGCTGGATCCCCGACGCCTACCGCGGCAACTACGGCGACAACTCCCTCCTCTACTTCAACAAGTACCGGGGTGCCAAGGCCGGTGACCCGCTGTACGACAAGGCCCGCACCGGCACCGACGCCCGCAAGGGCGAGGGCTACTTCGACCAGCTGCGCGCCGACGTCGTGGGCGGCAGGCTGCCGCAGGTCTCCTGGATCGCTGCCCCGGAGGCGTTCTCCGAGCACTCCAACTGGCCCTCGAACTACGGCGCCTGGTACATCTCCCAGGTTTTGGAGGCGCTCACCGCCGACCCGAAGGTCTGGGCGAAGACGGCCCTGTTCATCACGTACGACGAGAACGACGGCTTCTTCGACCACCTCGTGCCGCCGCTGCCGCCGGCCTCCGCCGACCGCGGAAAGTCGACGGTCGACGTCGGCCCGGACCTCTTCCCGGGCAGCTCGAAGTACGTCGCAGGACCGTACGGTCTCGGCCCGCGCGTGCCGATGCTCGTCGTCTCGCCCTGGAGCAAGGGCGGTTACGTGTGCTCCGAGACCCTGGACCACACCTCGATCGTCCGCTTCCTTGAGCGGCGCTTCGGGGTCGAGGAGCCCAACATCTCGCCCTGGCGCCGGGCCGTCTGCGGCGACCTGACCGCCGCGTTCGACTTCTCCCGCAAGGACAGCGAGCCGGCCCGCCTCCCGGACACCGACGCGTACGAGCCGCAGGACAAGGACCGGCACCCGGACTACAAGCCCACACCGCCCGCCGACCCGAAGCTGCCCCGGCAGGAGCGCGGTCTGCGGCCCGCCCGCCCGCTGCGGTACGCGCCCTGGATCGACGGCTCGGCGGACGCGAAGGCCGGGAAGTTCACGCTGACCTTCGCCTCGGGCAAGAAGGCCGGCGCCTCCTTCCACGTGACCTCCGGCAGCCGCACCGACGGCCCCTGGACGTACACCACCGAGGCGGGCAAGAGCGTCTCGGACACCTGGAACTCCGCGTACTCGGGCGGCTCGTACGACCTGACCGTGCACGGGCCCAACGGCTTCGTGCGTGTCTTCAAGGGACCCGGCAAGGCCGCGGGCCCCGAGGTCACCGCCCGCCATGACGGGGACGACATCGAGCTGACCCTCACCAACAAGGGCGCCCGCACGGTGAACCTGAAGCTCACCGACGGCTACGGCGGCAGGCCCCGGTCGTTCAAGGTGCGGCCCGGCGCGACCGTGCGGCACACCGTGGACCTGCGGGCCAGCCGGCGCTGGTACGACCTCACCGTCGTCTCCGACGCGGACGCCTCGTTCCTGCGCCGGTTCGCCGGGCATGTCGAGAACGGCCGGGCGGGCGTCAGCGACCCGGCGATCGCGACCGCCTAGTCGGCACATCGGCCGTTCTGGTCCCCTCTGGTCCCGCAGGGCCGTATTGGTCACGCGGGACCGGACTGGTCATGTACCTGAGGGGTCGGGATAGTGTGCCCCGGTGACCACGCATTCGAACACAGTTGCAGGCTGGTATCCGGATCCACAGGGTGCGCCCCAGACCCTGCGCTACTGGGACGGAACCCAGTGGACCGAGCACACCAATCAGGGCCAGGGCCAGGGCCAGGGGCAGGCGCAGCAGCCGCCGCCGGCGGGCGCCGACCCGCGCGTCCAGAGGCAGGTGCAGCAGCAGGCCGGTGTCGCGCCGAACGCGGCCGGCCGCGGAACCCTGTTCACCGAGCCGGTCCTGGTGGTGAACCAGAAGGCCAAGCTGATCGAGCTGACCAACGAGTACAAGGTCATGGACCAGCAGGGCAACCAGCTCGGCTCGGTCGTCCAGGTCGGCCAGAGCGCGCTGAAGAAGGTGCTGCGCTTCGTCTCCAGCCTCGACCAGTTCATGACCCACAAGCTGGAGATCCGTGACGCCCACGGTCAGCCGCAGCTGCTGCTGACCCGGCCGCGCAAGTTCGTGAAGTCCCGGGTGCTCGTGGCACGTGCGGACGGTTCGCCGGTCGGCGAGATCGCCCAGCAGAACATGTTCGGGAAGATCAACTTCGCGATCAAGGTCGACGGGCAGCAGGTCGGCGCGATCAAGGCGGAGAACTGGCGCGCGTGGAACTTCGCGATCGTCGACCACTCCGGTACCGAGGTCGCCCGGATCACCAAGACCTGGGAAGGCCTCGCGAAGACGATGTTCACCACCGCGGACAACTACGTCCTGCAGATCCACTTCCAGCTGCCCGAGCCGCTGCTGAGCCTCGTGATCGCGACGGCGCTGACCGTCGACACGGCGCTCAAGCAGGACTCACGCGGGCTCGGATGACCGCCGGTCCACCCCGGTTAACGGACGAAGGG
>NZ_JBHWZP010000049.1:0-41078 GCF_042728395.1 Streptomyces sp. NPDC060205 | reverse complement strand
GTTCCCCGCGCCCCTAAAAGCTCCGCGCCCCTAGGTACCTAGGGGCGCGGGGAACTGCGCAATCTTTTGGCGTCAGCTGGGGTCCGGGCGGCCCCTCATGTCCGCTTCCATGGCCAGGAGGTCCTCGTTCGGGACCGCCCCGCCGAAGCGGCGGTCCCGCGACGCGTACTCCACACACGCCCGCCACAGGTCACGCCGGTCGAAGTCCGGCCACAGCACATCCTGAAAGACCATCTCCGCGTAACTGGACTGCCAGATCAGGTAGTTGGACGTCCGCTGCTCACCACTGGGGCGAAGGAACAGGTCCACATCAGGCATGTCCGGGTAGTACAGATACTTCTGGATCGTCTTCTCACTGACCTTGTCAGGGTCGAGCTTCCCGGCGGCGACATCCAGAGCCATCGCCTTCGCCGCGTCGGCCAACTCCGCCCGGCCCCCGTAATTCACGCAGAAATACAAGGTCATCGCGTCGTTGTCCTGCGTCTGCTCCTGCGCGACCTGCAGCTCCTGCACAACGGACTTCCACAGCTTCGGCATCCGCCCGACCCACCGGATCCGGATGCCGAGGTCGTTCATCTCGTCGCGCCGGCGCCGGATGACATCCTTGTTGAAGTTCATCAGGAAGCGGACCTCCTCGGGCGACCGCTTCCAGTTCTCCGTGGAGAAGGCGTAGAGGGAGAGGTTCTTGACGCCGAGCTCCAGGCATCCCTTGAGGACGTCCATGACGACGCCCTCCCCCACCCGGTGCCCCTCGGTACGCGGCAGCCCGCGCTCCTTGGCCCACCGACCGTTCCCGTCCATCACGCACGCCACGTGGTTCGGGATCAGCTCGCCGGGGAGCTTGGGCGCGCGGGCACCGGACGGGTGCGGCTCCGGCGTCTTGTACTCGCGGCGCTGGCGCCCCAGGATCCCGCGTACCACCATCTGCTTCTCGTCTCCTCAGATCTCGTACGGCAAGTTGCCGCTGATCACGTGCTTTTCTCGACGTACCGCAAGGAGCGCAGGCCGCGCTCCAGGTGCCAGTGCAGGTAGGCCGACACCAGGCCGCTGCCCTCCCTGACGTACCGCGGCTCGCACGCGTCCGCGTGAGCCCAGTCGCCGGTCAGCAGCGCGCCGAGCAGTTCGAGGGCCCCCGCCGAGGGTACGACGCTGCCGGGCACCCGGCAGTCGGCGCAGACGGAACCTCCCGCGGCGACCGAGAAGAAGCGATTCGGTCCGGGCATGCCGCATTTGGCGCAGTCGCTGAAGCTGGGCGCGTACCCGTTCACGGCGAGGGAGCGCAGCAGGAAGGCGTCGAGGATGAGGTGCGGCTCGTGTTCGCCCTGCGCGAGGGTGCGCAGCCCGCCCACGAGCAGCAGGTACTGCTGGACGGCGGGCTCGCCCTCGTGGTCCGTGAACCGCTCGGCCGTCTCCAGCATGGCCGTCCCGGCGGTGTACCGGGCGTAGTCCGTGACGATCCCGCCGCCGTACGGAGCGATCGTCTCGCTCTGCGTGCACAGCGGCAGCCCGCGGCCGATCAGCTCGCTCCCCCGCGCGAAGAACTGCACGTCGACGTGGGAGAAGGGTTCGAGCCTGGCGCCGAACTTCGACTTGGTCCGGCGCACCCCGCGGGCCACGGCCCGTACGCGTCCGTGACCGCGCGTGAGCAACGTGATGATCCGGTCCGCCTCACCCAGCTTCTGGGTGCGCAGCACGATGCCGTCGTCGCGGAACAGGCTCATGGACCCATTCTCGCGTACGCGCGCGGCGGGTGTGGCCGGGGTCCTTTCAAGGGACCTCGCCCCGGCTGCGTGCGTTGGCGTACGCGGTTGCGGCGCTGAGCCGTTCCGCGACGGTGGCTCCCCGGACGGTGTCCGGTGCGCAGTCCCACTCCCGGCCGCCGCCGTAGGGGCGCAGTTGCAGGTACGGCCCCTCGTGGCCCATGACCACGCCGACCCGTCCGCTTCGGGTGTCGACGACGTACGTCCCGACGGTCGGCTTCACCGGAGCACCGCCGCGAGCCGGGCGGCCGTCTCGACGGAACACCGGCCCAGTTCCACGAGGGGGCACGGGGACTCCCGCGCCAAGGTTGCCGGGTCGATCCGGAGTGTCGGCAACTTAATTCCTGCGGCTGCGAGTGCTTCGCGCAATTCCTTCACCGTTTCCTCCGCTTGTTCGACGCAGGCCGTCGAGTGCTGTGCGTCGGGTGCCTGGCGGGCAGACCTCACGGGTGTTCCCCTTCCTTTTCGGGTTCTACTCTTTCCCTCTCCACGATGGCGCGCACCACTTAGTCTTTGGAAGACCTCTACGCTCAGCAACGCAGATGCAGTACAGGGGGTTTTCCATGGCCAATGGTTCACGGCAAGCGGCTTGGGAGTTCTTCGGAACAGAGCTGAAGAGACACCGGGAGGAGGCGGGCCTGACGCAGGCGGAGTTGGGTTATCGCGTTTTTGTGTCGGGCGGCTACATCGGGCAATTCGAACAGGCAATTCGACGTCCACAGTTGGATGTCGCCCAGAGGATCGACGAGGTCCTGCAAACCGATGGCTTTTTCGAGCGCACATGGCGAAAGCTCATCGACGACAAGCGGTATGCGGACTACTTCACCGAGGTTGTGGAGCTGGAGCGGACGGCAACGAAGATCTGCACGTTCGCGCCGACCCTCGTGCCAGGCCTGCTACAGACAGCGCCCTACACCCGTGCCGTGATGCTGGCGGGCAACCCCCTCATCGCCGATGAGCACATCGAGGAGAAGACGTCAGCTCGCAGGGAGCGAGCGCAGATCCTCAGCGACGCTACAAGGCCCGTGTATTGGGTGATCCTGCATGAACACGTGCTGAGGATTCCGGTCGGCGACGCGGCCACGATGGCCAAGCAACTCGACCACATCGCGCGGATGGTGCGACAGCGGCAAGTGCTGGTGCAGGTGCTGCCGTACTCCGTGGGTGCGTATCCCCTCATGGGTCGGATGGTGCAACTCATGGAGTTCGAGGAGGCGCCGCCAACCGCCTATACAGAGGCGGTGTATTCGGGGAATCTGCTGGACGATCCCGCCCTGGTTAAGCGCGTGCAAGAGGCATACGATCTGCTCAGGGCCGCCGCACTGCCGGCGGAGGCGTCCCTGGCCCTGATCGAGTCGGCGGCGGAGGACCACAGACGATGCGGCAGTACGACCTGAGCCTTGCCCAGTGGCGTAGGAGCACCTACAGCGACGACAACGGCGGCGAATGCGTCGAGGTCGCGTACGACTTCATCGGCGCGGCCCGCTGGCGAAAAAGCACCCACAGTGGGGGCGACGGCGGCGAAGACTGCGTCGAGGTAGCCGACGGAGTCCCCGGCATCATCCCCGTGCGGGACAGCAAAGCCGTCGCGGGGCCCGTCCTCCTCATCGGGCCCCGCGCCTGGACGGAGTTCATCGACGCCGTGGCAGCGTGACGCCCGAACCCCCTAGCGCACGACCACGTCCGGCGCGGGCGGGTCGGCCACGGGCAGTACCGTGCGCGGCGCCGTGCTCGTGAACAGCCGGTGCCGCGGCAGGCTCTGCCGGGCCGGCCGGGTCATCGTGATCTGGCGGACGAGCTGCTGGAAGCAGGCGAGGGCCGCCACCGAGGGCAGCACCGCCGCCGCGACACCGGTGAACGTCCGGTCCGCCTGCGCCGCGCACAGGGCCATCGCGACGGAGGAGAACAGCAGCACGACCACCCAGGAGTGCGCGGCCCGGCGCTGGTGCAGTGCGGCACGCAGGACGGAGAGCGAGGCCACCGTCCACGGCCCGTACACCAGCAGGGGCCACCACACGGCCGTACCGCTCTGCGTGAGGAACGCGACGTGGCGCAGCGGGATGTAGGACACGATCCCGCCGAAGACGCTCACCATGGACACGACCGCGGCGGCCAGCGCGGCGATCAGGAAGCTGACGGTCTGCAGCCAGGTGAAACGCACCCTGCGGACGCGTACCTTCCGATGCCCGGCGGGATGGGACCTGATGGCGGGCAGCTCGGCGGTGATGGTGGCCAGGTTGTCCATCGGGTCGCCGGTGAGCGTGACATGGGGCGCGCTCTCCGCGCGGGGCCGCGGCACGGTCCAGGCCGGCTCCGGCCCGCCGGCGTCCTGCCCCGCGTCCCGTCCCGCCCCCTGCGCCGCGTCCTGGACGGCGTCCTGGAGGAGATAGGTCATCTCCTCGACGGGGTCCCAGGCCGAGTCGAGGGGGTCCGCGGGAGATCCCGGGTAAGGCGTCTCGACGGGCCCGCGGTGCCGTCCGCCGCCGACCCCGGCCCGCCGGGCAACGGGATGGTCGGCCGGCACGAAGAAGTCGGCGTAGTCGTCCATGGAATGCCCGCCCCGGTCAGACACGGGCAGCATTCCCGTGGGACCGCTCCTGGGCGCCCCATCGTCGGTCGAGATCGCACTGCGCCCTGTCGAGGCATTCCAGGAATTCACCCAGCAGTGGCTCGGTTACGTGCAGCTCCACCGGTTTTCCGTCGCCGCGCAGAGTGCCCCGTGCACCCGGTGCGGAATAGGCGACGGCAGGGGTGTAGACGTACCGCCCCATACGAAGAGCTTCGGCCGGCTCTGGTTTTTTCATACGTCGCTAACGCCCCGACCCCTATTCGGGTGCGCGGCAAAGGGGTGAGCATAAAGCCACCAAAAGCATTGACACAGAATGCATAATTCAGACTCAGCGCCACCCGAAGAAAAGGTTGTGCTACCGGGCGGCTCAGGTGTCCGGCTGCGGGCTTGAGGGAGACCGGTGGAAGCCGGAGGCCCGCGGCAGGCTCGGCGTCACGGCGCTCACCCTCACCCGAACGTGCGTACGTACCTTCGCTGCCACGGGGTCTCCACAGCGTGGCGGTCATAGTTCCGTCGTACGAACCGCACGGCCTCCTCGGGCGGCACACCGTCGAGGATCGCGAGACAGGCCAGGGCCGTGCCCGTCCGCCCACGGCCGCCCCCGCAGGCGATCTCGACGCGCTGGGCGGGATCCGCGGCCCGCTCCCAGAGGTCGGTGAGCACCGTCCGCGCCTGGGCCCGGTCCGCCGGGAGCCGGAAATCGGGCCACCGCAACCACCGCGTCTCCCACGGGAGTTCGGCGAGCGCGGACGGCTCCTTGCCGAGCAGGTAGACGCCGTACGTCGGGTGGACGACCGCGGGGTCGAGCGCGTTGCGCAGCCCCCGTCCCCGTACCGCCCGCCCGGACGGCAGCCGGAGCACTCCGGGCGTCCCCTCGTCCCAACTCGCCGTCATCCGACCCCCCGTGACTCCTGGGCGGCTCTCGCCGCGATCCCCCGGAAATGGTCCGCCATCGCCCGCTGCGCCCCCTCCACGTCGTGCGCCCGCAGGGCGACGACTATGTCACGGTGGCGGCGGACGGTGACCGCGGGCGCCGGGTCGTCCGTCCAGCCCCGGACGCCCGAGACCCGCCGGAAGACGGTCCAGAAGGCGCCCAACAGCTGTGTGACCAGGGCGTTCCCGAGCGGCGCGTACAGCAACTCATGGAATCTGCGGTCCAGTTCGGGGAAGGGACGCCCGGCGAGGCCCGCCTCCTCCATCCGGTCCACCACCGCTTCGAGGCGGGCCAGGTCGCCGTCCGACAGCTCCCCCGCGACCCGCCGCATCAGCCCCTCCTCCAGAACCTCCCTGACCTGGAGCATCTCGGCCAACGCGCCTGTGTCGTCGGTGTCTTCGCCCTGCCGGGCCAGGGTGCGGAAGGTGAGGCCGTCGACGAACGGGGTCAGCGAGGCCTGGCCGACATAGGTGCCGTAACCGTGTCTGATCTCGACGATGTCGAGGGCCTGGAGCGCCTTCAGCGCCTCGCGCACGGAGTTGCGGCTGACGCCGAGCGACTCCATCAGCTCCGTCTCGGTGGGCAGGGGCGCACCGGCCCGGAGCCTGCGGTCGAGGATCAGCTGGGTGACCTCTCGCTGGATCCGGCTGCTCACGCGCCGCTCGCGGGGCGAGCGCGCCGCGGGGAGGGTGTTCCTGAAGTCGTCGGATGCGCTCCGCTCGGACATGCGCCGCATCGTACGCGGCAGGGACATCCCACGTCCCACCTCCGGACAGGATCCACGTCAATCCAGGGTTGACCGTCCGTCAACTCTGCTTGCGCCAGGACGACATTGGTCGCACCTCTGGCAGAAACGGCATTCGTGCGCGTTCCCTTGACCGCCCCCACGCCCCCTCTTATCGTCACGCTGCACCTATGACGTAGGACGTCGTATCTCCCACTCCTTGCTGGAGGAACCGTGCGCGACGCGACCCCCGCACCGGCGCTGCACCGCCGGTCGTTCCTGAAGTACACCGGCGCGCTCGGCGCCGCCGCCACGATCACCTCCACGCTCTCCGCCTGCTCCTCGGGCCCCGAGTCCACCAACGAGACGGGCGGCGAGGGCGAGGGCGCCGACCGGACGCTCACCGCGGTGATCGGCTACGGGAACGACCAGAGCTGGGACCCGCTGATGACGGCCTCGGCCTTCGCGATGGCCGGCAACCACCACATCTACGAGGGGCTGCTCGACACCGACCCGATCAGCCGTGAGCCGTACGCGGCGCTGGCGACCGCCCTTCCGGCGGACCTCCGGGCGACCACCTGGAAGTTCACGCTGCGCCAGGGCGCGAAGTGGCACGACGGGCAGCCCGTCACCGCCGACGACGTGCTCTTCACCTACGACCGCGTACTGGACCCGAAGACGACGACCCTCGCCAAGAACTTCTTCGCGTCCTGGCTGAAGGAGGTGAAGAAGGTCGACGACACCTCGGTGGAGCTGATCCTCAAGTTCCCGTTCCCGGACGGGGCGCAGCGGCTCACCCTCGCGAAGATCATGCCCAAGCACGTGTTCGGAAAAGCCGGTGCGCTGGACGAGGCGACGACCGGAAAGGCCATCGGCTCGGGCCCGTACCGGCAGACCGCCCACCATCCGAAGTCCAACACCACCTTCGCCGCGTTCGCCGACTACAACGGGCCGCGAAAGGCCGCGTTCAAGAAGATGAACTGGCTGACGATAGTGGACGCCGCGCCACGGGTGGCGAAGATCTCCGGTTCGAGCGCGGGAGCGCAGATCTCCGACAACATCCCGTACGCCAATATCGCCCAGCTGGAGAAGGGCGGCCTGAAGGTCGAGGGCGGAGCGGGAATGAACCATCTTTTCCTCCTCTTCAACACCGCCCACAAACCGTTCGACGACGTACGGGTACGGCAGGCCCTGCATTACGCGATCGACAAGGAGAAGATGATCCGGGCCGCGCTGCGCGGGCACGGAAAAGCCGCCTCGTCCTTCCTCAACGAGGGCAATCCGACGTACCGCAGGGCGAAGCCCGTCTACGACTACGACCCGGCCAAGGCGAAGGCGCTCCTGAAGGCCGCCGGGGCCAGCGGGCTGAAGGTCACGCTGATGGCGGTCAACGTGAGCTGGATCGTGGACTGCCTGCCGACCATCAAGGCGTCCTGGGACGCGATCGGCGTCGAGACGACGCTCGAACCCCAGGAGACGGCCGCGCTCTTCACGAAGCTCGACCAGAAGAAGGACTTCCAGGTCGTCGCGGCCGCGTCCAATCCGAATCAGTTCGGGCTCGACGCCGATCTGATCATGCATTACAACTACGGGCCCGGGAACACCTGGATGCGGTATGCGCGGTGGGAGGGGAGCTCCGTGGCCAAGGATCTCTTCAAGAAGATGGATGCGGCCACCAGGGAGCCGGACGCGGAGAAGAAGAAGGCGATGACTCAGGACTACATCGATGTCGTCGCCGAGAATGTGGTCATCTACCCCGTGGTGCACAACGAGTTGATGACCGCGTGGGATTCCGGTGAGCTCACGGGAATCCGTGCTCAGCCCTATCCGGGGATAAACGTGCTCCAGGCGAAGTGGGTCTGAGGGTTGTGGGGAGGGTGCGGGTTCGTTGTGGCTGGTCGCGCCCCGCGGCGGAGCCGCAAATCGAAACAGCCCCGCGCCCCTAAAAGCAGGACCGCTTGCGCATCAGGCACATGTGCAGGGGCAGCCAGTTAAAGGCCGACGAGAGGCAGAGTCTTGGTTGCGGTTGTTCGGATTCTGATCCGGCGGATCGTTCTGCTTGTTCCGTTGGTGCTCGGGATCGTCATGTTCGTGTTCGTCGTGATGCGGTTCTCGGACAGCGATCCGGCGTCCGCGTACTTCCAGGGCGCGAACCCGACCGAGCAGCAGTTGCACGACTTCCGGGAGCGCAACGGACTGCTGGACCCGTTCCTCGTGCGGTACGTCGACTTCGTCGGGGATCTGCTCCGCGGCGACCTGGGCGTCAGCGCGCTGACCCGGGCGCCGGTCGTCGACCAGGTCACCACCGCGCTGCCGCTCACCATGCAGCTGACCTTCCTGGGCCTGGGCATCGCGGTCGTGCTCGCGCTGCTCGGCGGGGTCACCGCCGCGATCTACCGGGACCGCTTCCCCGACCAGCTGATCCGGGTCGTCTCGCTCACCGGGGTCGCGGCGCCCGGCTTCTGGCTGGCGCTGCTCATGATCCAGTACCTCGCCGTGGACGCGGGCTGGTTCCCGACCAGCGGATACATCAATCCGGCCGACTCCTTCACCGGCTGGCTGAAGACCATGACCCTGCCCGCGCTCGCCCTGTCCCTGCCGGTCGCCGCCCAGCTCACCCGGATCGTCCGCACGGCCGTCGTGGAGGAGCTGGACCGGGACTACGTACGGACCGCGATCGGCAGCGGGCTGCCCCCGGTGGTCGTGGTCGGCCGGAACGTGCTGCGCAACGCCCTGATGAACCCGCTGACCGTGCTCGGTCTGCGCGTCGGCTATCTGCTCGGCGGGGCGGTCGTCATCGAGACGATCTTCAACCTGCCGGGGATGGGGAAGCTCATGATCGACGCCGTGAAGAACGGTGATCCGGCCGTCGTGCAGGGCGGCGTCCTGACGATCGCCTTCGGGTTCGTCGTCGTGAACCTCGTCATCGACATCCTCTATCTGCTGGTCAACCCGCGTCTGAGGAGTGCCGAGGCGTGATGCTGATGTACCGGAAGCGGCTCACCGACGCGCTCTCCCTGCCCGGCCTGCGCCTCAGGGGGTTCACCCGGCTGCCCCTGATCTCGCGGATCGCCGTCGTCGTCATCGGGGTCGTCGTCCTCACCGCCCTGCTCGCCCCGCTGATCGCCCCGCACGACCCGCTCGAACAGTTCCCGCTCGTCGACGACGGCCACGGCGAGGGCGCCCCCTCGGCCGAGCACTGGATGGGGCAGGACAGCCTGGGCCGGGACATCCTCAGCCGGCTGATGTACGGGGCCCGCTGGTCCCTCGCCATCGGCCTCGGCGCGACCGCGCTCGCCCTGGTCGTGGGCGCGGTCATCGGCGCGGTCGCGGCGACCTCCCGCAAAGCTCTCGACGAGACGCTGATGCGCGGCCTGGACATCGTCATGGCGTTCCCGGGCATCGCGCTCGCGGCCGTCTTCGTCGCGGTGTTCGGCGGCGGCATCCCGATCCTCATCGGCGCTATCGCGTTCCTGTACATGCCCCCGATGGCCCGCGTCGTACGGGCCAACGTGATGGCACAGTACGGCGAGGACTACGTGACCGCCGAGCGGGTCATCGGAGCGCGTACCCCGCACATCGTGTGGCGGCACGTGGCCGTCAACTGCGCCGCCCCGGTCCTGGTCTTCTGCACCGTGCAGGTCGCCGAGGCGATCGTCTTCGAGGCGTCGCTGTCCTTCATCGGCGCGGGCGTGCGGCCACCGGACCCGTCCTGGGGCAGTGTCATCGCGGACGGCAAGAACATGGTGCTGACGGGCGGCTGGTGGGCGACCGTCTTCCCGGGCCTGCTGATGCTGGTCACCGTGCTCTCCCTGAACATCCTCTCCGAGGGCGTCTCGGACGCGTGGGCGGCGCCCGCGGCCCGCGATGTGCCCACGCGGGAGGCCGAGGACCGCCTGGAGACGCCCGAGCCCGGCAGCGGGAAGGTCCTGGAACTGCCCGGCCTGACCGAGGCGGCCCGCCGGCTGCGCGGCCGGGCCCGCCCCCTGCCCCAGGGACAGCAGCCGGTGCTGAGCGTCGAGAACCTGGCCATCGGGTTCGACAACCGTCACGGCGGCGTGGACATCGTCGACGGCATCAGTTTCGACGTACAGCCCGGTGAAGTCCTGGGCCTGGTCGGCGAGTCCGGCTGCGGCAAGTCGCTGACCGCGCTCACCGTGATGGGCCTGGAACCGAAGGGAGCCCGGGTTCGCGGCCACGTGCGGTTCAACCAACGGCAGCTGGTCGGCGAGCCGATGAGCGTACGGCGCAAGCTCCTCGGCCACGAGATGGCGATGATCTACCAGGACGCCCTGTCCTCGCTGAACCCGGCGATGACGGTCCGCGCCCAGCTCAAACAGGTGACCCGGAGGGGCGGCACCCGCACGGGCACCGAACTCCTCGAACTGGTCGGCCTCGACCCCGAGCGCACCCTGCGCAGCTACCCGCACGAACTGTCCGGCGGCCAGCGCCAGCGCGTACTGATCGCGATGGCCCTCTCCCGCGACCCCAAGCTCATCGTCGCCGACGAACCGACGACCGCACTCGACGTCACCGTGCAGGCGCAGATCATAGAGCTGCTGCTGCGGCTGCGGACCGAGCTGGACTTCGCGCTCGTCCTCGTCTCCCACGACCTGGCCCTCGTCGCGGACGTCACCGACCGGGTGGTCGTGATGTACGGCGGCCAGATCGTCGAGTCGGGCGTGACGGCGGACCTCGTCGAGTCGCCGTCCCACCACTACACGCGCGGCCTCCTCGGCAGCGTCCTGTCCCTGGAGTCGGCGGCCGAACGGATGACGCAGATCAAGGGGGTCGTGCCGTCCCCGGCGGACTTCCCGGCGGGCTGCCGGTTCGCCGACCGCTGCCCGATGGCCACGGACGTCTGCCGCACGACGTCCCCACGCCTGGCGGGCCCGCCGGGCCGCCACGAGGTCGCCTGCCACCACCCGGCGATCGTCCTGACGAGCACTCCGGCCCCGGCCGGGCCGACGGAAGCGAGGCCGTGACATGAGCGGACCGGCAAGCTCTGCCACGGGCCCCCTCGTGGAGCTGGACGACGTGCACGTCGTCCACAAGGCGCGCACCGGCGGCCTGTTCTCCCGCGACCGCGTGTACGCCCTCACCGGCGCCGGCCTCACCATCGCGCCCGGCGAGACGGTCGGCGTCGTCGGCGAGTCCGGCTGCGGCAAGTCGACGCTCGCCAAGGTCCTGGTGGGAGTGCAGAAGCCGACCTCCGGGACGGTGTCCCTGCGGGGCGGCGACCTGTGGACGATGGCCCCGGCACTGCGCCGGACGACGGTGGGCGCGGGCACCGGCATGATCTTCCAGGACCCGTCGACGGCCCTGAACCGGCGTCTGACGGTACGGCAGATCCTGCGCGACCCGCTGGACGTCCACAAGCGGGGCACGGCCGCACAACGTGACGAGCGCGTACGGGAGTTGATGTCCCTGGTCGGACTCCCCAGGGCGCTGGCGGACGGCCTCCCCGGCCAGCTCTCCGGCGGTCAGCGCCAACGGGTCGCCATCGCACGGGCGCTGGCCCTCGACCCGGACCTGGTGGTCGCCGACGAGCCGACGAGCGCGCTGGACGTCTCGGTCCGCGCCCAGATCCTCAACCTCCTCCTCGACCTGAAGGAACGGCTCGGCCTGGCCCTGGTCTTCGTGTCGCACGACATCCAGACCGTGCGCAGGATGAGCGACCGCGTCATCACCATGTACCTCGGGCGGATCGTCGAGGAGTCCCCGGCCGACGAGGTCACCGACCGGTCCCGGCACCCGTACACCCGCGCCCTCTTCTCGGCGACGCCCGGCCTGCTCGACCCCATCGACCCGATCCCGCTCGTCGGACCCGTCCCGTCGGCCACCCGCCCGCCGAGCGGCTGCCCCTTCCGGACCCGCTGCTGGAAGGCGGACGCGGTGTGCGCCGGGTCCATGCCGGACTTCTCGGCCGCGTCGACGCCGGGGCACCGCTTCCGCTGCCACCATCCTGTGGAGGACGGCCTGTCGACCCGGGACCTGGTCGCACAGGCGGTCACCACGGCCGATCCCCCGAAGGAGCCTCGATGACCCTTCCCGCCCCGCTGACCGGTGTCGTACCGCCCGTCTGCACGCCCCTGACACCGGACCGCGAGGTGGACGTCCCCTCACTCATCAGCCTGGTCGACCATCTGCTGGAGGGCGGCGTGGACGGCCTGTTCGTCCTCGGAACGTCCTCCGAGGCCGCGTACTTGACGGACCGTCAGCGTCGGCTGATCGTCGAGACCGTCGTCGGCCATGTGGCCGGCGGGGTGCCCGTCCTCGCCGGCGCCATCGACATGACGACCCCGCGCGTCCTCGACCACGTCCGGTACGTCACCGACGCGGGCGCCGACGCCGTGGTCGTGACCGCGCCCTTCTACACGCGCACCCATCCGGCGGAGATCGCCCGCCACTACCGTCTCGTCGCCGCGCGCTCGCCGGTACCGGTCGTCGCGTACGACCTGCCGGTCGCCGTCCACTCCAAGTTGCGCGCCGAGCTGGTCCTTGAACTGGCCGCCGAGGGGACGCTGGCCGGGCTCAAGGACTCCAGCGGGGACGAGGGCGGGTTCCGGGCGGTCGTCACCGGCGCCCGGGCCCACCCCCGCTTCAGCGTTCTGACCGGGTCCGAGCTGGTCGTCGACTCCGCGCTCGCGCTGGGGGCGCACGGGGCGGTGCCGGGGCTCGCGAACGTGGACCCTGCGGGGTACGTGCGGCTGTACCGCCTCTGCCGGGAAGGGGAATGGGCGCTTGCCCGGGCCGAGCAGGAGCGGTTGTGTGCGTTGTTCGGGATGGTGCGGGTGGGGGATGGGGGGCGGATGGGGGGTTCTTCCGCTGCGCTCGGCGCGTTCAAGGCGGCGCTGCATTTGAGGGGCGTGATCGCCTGCGCGGCGGTCGCGGCCCCCCAGATCCCGCTGTCCACGGAGGAGATCGAAGGGGTGGGCAAGTTCTTGGCGGGCGCGGGCTTGTTGTAGACCGTTGTTTTCGCCCCCGCCGCCCCTACCCATTCCCGTACCTGCCTCGGGGGCCAGCCCCCGAACCCCCGGTCCTCAAACGCCGGACAGGCTGAAGAGTGGGATGGGGGTAGGGGCGCAGCCTCGTACCCAAAGCATCCGAGCCCGTCCGGCGCCTGAGGACACGAGGGTCGGGGCGCAGCCCCACCCCCAGGGGCGCGGGGAACTGCGCGACCAGCCCCCACCGGCCCGCAGCCGAAGCATCCGAGCCCGTCCGGCGCCTGAGGACAGGAGGGTCGGCGCGCAGCCCCACCCCCAGGGGCGCGGGGAACTGCGCGATCAGCCCCCACCGGCCCGCAGCCGAAGCATCCGAGCCCGTCCGGCGTTTGAGGACAGGGGGGCCGGGGGCGCAGCCCCAGAGGCGAGCACTACTCTGCCGCTATGGCGTGCAGCACGTTCAGACGCCCCGCCCGCCCAGCCGGACGCAGCCCCGCGAACGCGCCCGCCGCGACCCCCACCCCGGCGACCACGCACAGCTGCCCCGGCGGCACCGCGAACGCGAACGCGCTGCTCGACGCGCCGTCGGACGCCTTGACCAGGACCCAGCCGAGGAAGCCGCCGAGCGCCAGCCCGCCCGCCGTGCCGAACGCGGCGACCAGGACCGACTCCCAGCGGACCATGGCGCGCAGCTGCGACCGGGTCTGCCCGACGGCTCGCAACAGGCCCAGTTCGCGGGTGCGTTCGTGGATCGCGAGGGTCAGCGTGTTGGCGATGCCTAGCAGTGCGATGAGCACGGCGAGCGCGAGCAGCGCGTAGACCAGGGTGAGCATCATGTCGATGGCCCCGGCCGAGGACCGCGCGTACTCGTCGCGGGTCTGCACCTCGGGGTTGCCGTACGCCTTCGCGACCTTCTCGACCGCCGCCTTGCCCTCGGACGCCGTCACACCGTCCTTGAAGCTCACGGCGACGACAGTGTCGGAGTCCTGGGTGCGGTGCGGGGCCCAGGCCTCGCGGGTGATGACGTACTCACCGGCCAGCTCGGAGCGGCCGTAGACCGCGCGGACGGTGAAGGTCTTCTCCTGGCCGTCCGTGAAGACGAGCCGGGTGGTGTCGCCGGCCTTGAGGCCCTGCTTGTCGGCCTCCTCCTCCGTGAGGGCGATGCCGTCGGCGCCCAGGCCGCGCATCGAGCCCCGTATGTCGCCGAGGTCGAAGGTCCGTTCCAGCGCGACCGGGTCCGTGACCGTCAACGCCCTTCCCTTGCCGTCGACTTCGGCCACCCCGCGGCCCAGTCCGACCGCCGTGTCGACCTCGGGCCGTTCGCCGATCGCGCCGGCGAGTGCGGGGCTCAGTCCGCTGCCGCCCGCGCCGAACGAGGGGGTGCTCACGACGACGTCCCCGGCGAAGGACCGCGACACCGTCTGGTCCATGGTCGCCTTCAGTGAGGCACCGAAGACCGTGAACAGTGACACCACGGCCACACCGATCATCAGGGCGCTCGCGGTGGCCGCGGTGCGCTTGGGGCTGCGCAGGGCGTTGCGCGCGGCCAGGGCGCCGGTGACACCGCGCAGCCGGTCCAGCGGCGCCCCCAGGACGCGTACGGCGCTGGTCGCGGCGACCGGGCCGAGGACCACGAAGGCGGCGAGTGCCAGCACGGCGCCCCCGCCCGCGAGCCACAGCGAAGGGCTGACGACGACGCCGGTCAGAGTGACGGCGAGCGCCAGAGCGGCGAGTCCGGTGCCCACGACGGCGCGGGTCCGGGACGCGCCGGACCGGTCGACGGACGTCTCGCGCAGGGCGGCCAGGGGCGCGGTGCGTCCGGCACGTACGGCGGGCAGCAGCGCGGAGCCGAGGCAGACCACGACCCCGACCGCGAGCGGCAGGGCCATCGACAGGGCGCTGATCACCAAGTCGCCCTCGGGGAAGGGGAATCCGATGGCCGGGAACAGCGCCTGCAGGCCTGCCGCGATACCCATGCCACCCGCGAGGCCGGCCGCGGACGCGACCACGGCGACCACGCCCGCCTCCACGAGCGTCGACGCGGTGACCTGGCGGCGGGAGGCGCCGAGGGCACGCAACAGGGCGTTCTCACGGGTGCGTTGGGCGACCACGATCGCGAAGGTGTTGTGGATGGAGAAGGTCGCGACGAGCAGCGCCACACCGGAGAACACCAGCAGGAACGCGGTGAAGAGGGTCAGGAACTGTCCGGAGACCATGTCGGTGTTCTCCTCGGCCAGCTCCTGACCGGTGATCGCCTCAACCCCCGTCGGCAGTACGGGAGTCAGGGCGTCGACGAGTTCCCGCTGACCGGTGCCGGGGCCGGCCCGTACGAGGATGCTCGCGGCGTCGCCGGGCTTCGCGGTCAGGTACTTCTCGGCGTCGGAGCGTGTCATGCCGGTGAAGGTCACCTGCGCCATGCCGTCCTCGCCGCCGAAGGTCGCGAGGCCGACGATCGTCACCTCGACGGGATCGGGCGTCCGCAGGGTCGTCGTGTCGCCGATGTGCAGGCCGCCCTTCTCGGCCGCGCCCCGGTTGACGACGACCTCGCCGGACTTCGCCGGGGCGCGGCCCTCGGCGAGGCGGTAGGCGTTGAGTTCGGGGTCGTCGATCCAGTTGCCCGCGAGGGTGGGCGGGCCCTGGCCGCCGATGGGCTTGCCGTTCGCGCCGACGAGCTGGCCCGCACCCTGGATGTCGGGGGCGGCAGCGGCGACACCGGGGATCTTCTCGACGGCCGCCACCAGGTCGGTGTCCACGGGCTGCCGTACACCCTGGCTCTCCCCCGGTGTGGTGATGGTGTCGGCGCTGCGGACCACGGCGTCGGTGCCGCTGGTGGCGTCGCCGAACATCGTGTCGAAGGAGGCGCGCAGGGTGTCGCCCATGACGAGCGTGCCCGCCAGGAAGGCGACACCGAGCAGGACCGCCAGGAAGGTACCGGCGAAGCGCCGCTTGTGGGCGCGCAGCGAGGAGACACTGATCCGCACGGACGCGTTCATGACGGTGCCCCCTTGCTGTCGGACCTGCCGTCGAACGCCTTCAGCCGGTCCAGGACCCGGTCGGCCGTAGGGGCCTCCATGCGGTCCACGAGGCGTCCGTCGGCGAGGAAGACGACCTCGTCGGCGTGTGCGGCGGCGACCGGGTCGTGGGTGACCATGACGACCGTGCGGTCCATCTGGCGTACGGCCCGGCCGAGGAGGTTCAGGACCTCCTCCCCGGAGCGTGAATCGAGGTTGCCGGTCGGTTCGTCGGCGAAGACGACGTCGGGCCGGCCCGCGAACGCCCGTGCCACGGCGACGCGTTGCTGCTGACCGCCGGAGAGTTCGGCGGGCCGGTGGTGCAGTCGGTCGCGCAGGCCGACGACGTCCACGAGGGCGTCGATCCACTCGCCGGACGAACCGGCACCCCTGCCGTCACCCCTCCCGCCACCCCTGCGGTCACGCCCGCGCCCGGCCAGGTCCATGGGCAGTGTGATGTTCTCCGCGACGGTCAGCGTCGGCACCAGGTTGAAGGACTGGAAGACGAAGCCGATCCGGTCGCGCCGCAGCAGTGTGAGGCGGCGGTCGTCGAGCGTGCCCAGCCCGGTGTCGCCGATGAAGGCCGCGCCCGAGGTGAGGGTGTCCAGGCCCGCCGCGCAGTGCATCAGCGTGGACTTGCCGGAGCCCGAGGGCCCCATGATCGCGGTGAAGCGTCCGGCGGGGAAGGTGACGTCGATCCCGTCCAGGGCCCGTACGGCGGTGTCGCCGGCTCCGTAGACCTTGACCGCTCCGGCGACCCGGGCCGCGGTCCGGGTGCCTTTGGTGGCGGTCGTCGCGGGTGGCGCGTTCATGCCGCACCGCCCTTGCCCGTACGTCCGTAGCGTCCGTCCGCGCCCGTACGTCCGAACTGCTCGTCCAGGACGGAGAGGCGCCGCCAGTACTCGTCCTCGTCGATCTCGCCGGCGGCGAAGCGCCTGCCGAGCATCGCTATCGGCGAGTCGCCGGAGGGACGGGGCCGGTCGGGGCCGTGCCACGGGCCGCGCCGGCCGCGCCACACCGTGCGGCGCAGTACGGTCACGACACCGATCACGACGGCCGCCCAGATCAGCGGGAAGAACAGGATCCACGGGCCGGGCCCGCCGTCCCAGTGCGCCAGGGTCTGCATCTGAAGTCATCTCCTCGGGAGGTCCGGCACTCCGGCTGGTTCCGGGTGTTCCGGTGATGCTTCGAGGCTCGCGCCGGGAGGGGGTCCGGGTCGTCGTACGGCCAGCGGCAG
This sequence comes from Streptomyces sp. NPDC060205, assembly GCF_042728395.1. NCBI lineage: Bacteria > Bacillati > Actinomycetota > Actinomycetes > Kitasatosporales > Streptomycetaceae > Streptomyces > Streptomyces sp. NPDC060205. The sequence continues at coordinate 23,899 of NZ_JBHWZP010000049.1, read as the reverse complement.
TGCGCGTACCTCCGTGGGAGTAGGAATGCGGACTTCAGCTGCTCCTCGCGCCTTCGGCTCCGTCTGGCTCTCGATTCTGTACCTACTAGTATGTACAGTGACTGTGTGAGTACTCCGGAGCGTCTGATCGAAGCCACCCGCGAGCTGCTGTGGGAGCGCGGTTACGTGGGCACGAGCCCGAAAGCGATCCTGCAGCGGGCGGGCGCCGGCCAGGGCAGCATGTACCACCACTTCACGGGCAAGCCCGATCTGGCCCTGGCCGCGATCCGGCGCACCGCGGAGGAGATGCGTGCCACCGCCGAAGCGGTGCTGGGCGGGCCCGGTTCCCCGTACGAGCGGGTCGAGGCGTATCTGCGGCGCGAGCGCGATGTCCTGCGCGGCTGTCCGGTCGGGCGGCTGACGATGGACCCGGACGTCGTCGCGAGCGACGAACTGCGCGCGCCCGTGGACGAGACGCTGGACTGGTTGCGCGAGCGGCTGGCCGGAATCGTCGAGGAGGGCCAGGAGCGGGGCGTGTTCGCGCCGGCGCCGGACGGCGAGGAGATCGCCGCGACGATCGTGGCCACGGTCCAGGGAGGTTATGTGCTGGCCCGCGCGTCCGGCTCGACCGCCGCCTTCGACACGGGGGTCCGCGGACTGCTGTCCCTCCTCGCGCCCCGCTCCCCTGTCGGCGACTCCCCCGCCCCCACTACGTCCTGAGCCGCCGGGAGGCAGCGATGCACGCCATGGAGTATGAGATCACCCTGCCCGCGGACTACGACATGGGCATCGTCCGGGACCGGGTGGCCCGCGTCGGGCATCTGCTCGACGACTGGGACGGGCTCGGGCTGAAGGCGTATCTGCTGCGGGAGCGGGGTGTGGACGGCTCGCCGGTCAACCAGTACGCGCCGTTCTACCTGTGGGACACCCCCGAGGGCATGAACTCCTTCCTCTGGGGGCCCGGTTTCCAGGGGCTGGTGAACGATTTCGGCCGCCCCGTGGTGCAGCACTGGACGGGTCTGGCGTACGAGGACGGGGGCGCCGCCGGTGCGGCGCCGAAGGCCGCGGTACGCAGGCGGGTGAGCGTCCCCGAGGGCGTGCCGCTCGCCGAGGTGGCGCGGGAGGCCGTCCTGGAGGCGGGGCGCCTGGCCGCGCTGGACGGGGTCGTGGGTGCCGCTGCCGCCGTCGACCCGCGTCACTGGGAGGTGGTGCACTTCTCCCTCTGGGCCCATGACACGCCGAAGGCGGAGGGCGAGACGTATCGCGTGCTGCATCTGTCGGCGCCGGGGCGTGACCGGCTGCGCAGGGGACGGCAGTGGTGAGCCGGGACCGGGCGCCCCGTACCGTCCGCACGGTCCTAGGGGACGTTCCCCCGGCGGAGTTGGGGGTGTGCAACGCGCACGACCATCTCTTCTTCAGCAGCCCCCGCCTTCCGGGGCAGGAGTTGCGGGACGCGGGCGCCGCGACGGCCGAGCTGGCCGCGTTCGGCGCGGCGGGCGGCGGAAGTGTCGCCCAGTGGACCCCGTACGGGCTGGGGAGGCGGGCCGCCGATCTGCCGCTGCTGGCCCGTGCGGCAGGGGTGCATGTCGTGGCCGCCACGGGACTGCACCAGGCCGTCCACTACGCGCCGGAGGTGCTCGACCGGCTGCGGGGCGGGCTCGCCGACGTCTTCGTGTCCGAGCTGACCGAGGGGCTGGCCACATCCGGTGTGCGGGCGGGTTTCATCAAGGTGGCGGGTGGTTTCCACGCGCTCGACGCGCATGCCCGCTGGACGATGACCGCGGCGGCCGAGGCACACCATGCCACGGGGGCGCCGATCGCCGTGCACCTGGAGCTCGGCACGGGCGCGCTCGACGTACTCGACCTGCTCTGCGGGGAGTTGGGGGTGGCACCGGGCAGTGTGATCCTCGGACACCTCAACCGCTCCCCCGACCCGGTGGTGCACCGGCAGGCCGCGGAGTCCGGCGCCTATCTGGCCTTTGACGGTCCGTCACGCGCGAACCACGCGACGGACTGGCGCATGCCCGATGCCGTACGCGATCTCGCCGACGCCGGGTTCGGCGACCGGCTGCTGCTCGGCGGGGACACGACCACGGCCGCGGCGCGCTCGGTGAACGGCGGGCCGGGGATGCCGTATCTGCTGCGCCGCGTCCGCCCCCGGCTCGAACTCGCCCTGGGGAGCGAGCTGGTGGAGCGGGTCCTGACGGCGAATCCGCAGCGGGCGTACGCCGTCGGGTGGACGTGGATCCACGGGCAGCAGTGAAACGACGTTCGTCTGCGGGCCGGTGCGGGCGGGCCGCGCAGTTCCCCGCGCCCCTCGGGGAGGGGGCTGCGCCCCGTCCCGCTTAGGGGGAACGGCGCGATCAGATCGGCTCAGGCGTGTGCCAGGGCCGCGATCGGGTCGTCCAGGACCGGCTGCCACGCCAACTCGGCCGCGCCCACCAGGCTGTTGTGGTCCAGCGTGCAGGCCAGGATGGGTACGCCGCCGCTGCGCCCCCACAGACTCCGGTCCGCCACGACCGCCCGCAGCCTCTCCGGATCGGCGTCGAGGAGGGTGCGGTGCAGGCCGCCGAGGATGATGCGGTCCGGGTTGAGGATGTTGACGAGGCCCGCGAGGCCCTGGCCGAGCCGGTCGATGAGTGCCTCGACGGCGGTGCGTACGCCCGGGTCGGCACGGTGGTCGCGGATCAGTTCGTTGGCCTGCTGGAGCAGTGACACCTCGGGCCCGGGGTCGCGGCCGGCCGCCGTCAGGAACGCCAGGGGGTCCGCCTCGACGTCCAGGCAGCCCCGGCTGCCGCAGTGACAGGCGCGGCCCTCCGGATTGACCGTGAGGTGACCGACTTCGAGCGCGAGGCCCGAACTGCCCGTGTGCAGGCGCCCGTCGAGCACCAGCGCACCGCCGACCCCCCGGTGTCCGGTCGCCACGCACAGCAGATCGCGGGAGCCGCGGCCGGCACCGTGCCGGTGCTCGGCGAGCGCGGCGAGGTTGACGTCGTTGGCGGCGAACGCCGGACCGGTGATGCCGGCCCCACGGACGCACTCCGCGAAGATCTCCCGCACGGGCGCGCCGGCCGGCCAGGCCAGGTGCAGCGGGTTGAGCGCGGTGCCCTCGGGTTCGGCGACGGCCGAGGGGACGGCCACTCCGGCGCCCACACAGCGGCGACCCGTCTCCCGGAGCAGTTCGGCACCCGCCTCCACGACCGAGCGGAGCACCTTCGCCGGGTCGGCGTCCACGGTCTCGCAGCCGGGCGCGGTCGCCACGAGCCGGCCGCCGAGGCCGACCAGGGCGGCCCGGAAGCCGTCGGCGTGCACCTGGGCGGCCAGCGCCACGGGACCGTCCTCGGCGAGTTCGAGCCGGTGCGAGGGGCGGCCCTGCGAACCGGCCGCAGCGCCCGGGCGGGCGTCGACGCGGATCAGACCGAGCGCCTCCAGCTCCGCGGCGACGGCGCCCGCCGTCGCCCGGGTGACCCCCAGCTCGGCGGTGAGCACGGCCCGGGTCGGCGCGCGTCCCGTGTGCACGAGCTCCAACGCGGGTCCGAGGGCACCCCGCCCTCGGTCCAGCCGTGCCCTGGTGCTTCCTTCTCCCACCGTTCCGGGGGCCGTGTCGCCGCTCATGAGGGCGAGTCTCCCATGATCCGGTCGCCCGGTGACCGGTCAGTAGCCGCTCACGCGCTACGGAGGCCGCTCACCCGCAGGGTGATGTTCAGGCGGCCGGTCAGTCCCAACTCGGGCGGTGCCGTACCCGCGTGGACGCGCGGCACGCCGTGGTGGGCGAGCCGGGCCGCGCCGCCGAACACGAACAGGTCGCCGCTGCGCAGTTCCACGTCCGTCCAGGGGCGGCCCCGCGACCCGGTGTTGCCGAACCGGAAGACGCAGGTGTCGCCGAGGCTCAGCGACACCACGGGGGCGCCGGACTTCTCGTCGCTGTCGCGGTGCATCCCCATGCGGGCATCGGCGTCGTAGAAATTGATCAGCGCGATGTCGTAGTCGTACGGGGGTGGCGGGCCTTCTGCCGTCGCGGTGTGGTCCCCGGGAGCGGTCAGGTCCGCGTTCCCGAGGGCGTCCCGGGCCGCCCGGCGCCCCAGCTCCCCCAGCCAGGCGGGGAACTTCTTCACGGGCGCGCCGTCCCCGTCGACGACCGTCCGCGCGTACCCGTACGGATACCAGTGCCATCCGAGGCAGACCTGCCGGGAGGTCATCGTGCCGCCGCCCGGGGTACGGACCGTGCGCAGTCCCGCGGGCGGCCGGGCCCAGTCGCGGCAGGCCTCCAGGAGGTCCCTCTGGCGCCCGGGCGGCAGCCAGTCCGGCAGGTGCACGGCGCCCGGCGCGATCTCCGTCCGGCTCCTGGGAAACAGTTCGGCGTCCATGGCTCCCATCCTCGCGCAGGGCCCGCGCACGCTCCCGCCGTGGCCTAGCGCGTGGTCGCCGGGCGTCCCTGAGCTGCGCCTCAGTTAGCCTGGTCTCGATGACCGACCGTATGACGACCCCCTCGGCCGAGCTGACGCTGGCGCGCTTCCCCGAGGACTCCCGTGACCAGCTCCGTGCGTGGGACGCCTCCGACGAGTACCTGCTGAGGCATCTCGCGGACAGCGGCCAGGCGCTCGACGGCACGGTCGTCGTGGTCGGCGACCGCTGGGGCGCCCTCACCACCGCCCTCCGGGCGCATGCGCCGGTGCAGATCACCGACTCGTTCCTCGCCCGGGAGGCGACCCGCGCCAATCTGGCGCGCAACGGCGCCGACGACGGGTCCGTACGCCTTCTGACCACGCAGGACGCGGTGCCCGAGCGCGTCGACGTGCTGCTGGTGCGTGTCCCGAAGAGCCTCGCGCTGCTGGAGGACCAGCTGCAGCGGCTGGCGCCCTCCGTGCACGAGGGGACGGTCGTCGTCGGCACCGGCATGGTCAAGGAGATCCACACCTCGACCCTCAAGCTGTTCGAGCGGATCATCGGGCCGACCCGGACCTCGCTGGCCGAGAAGAAGGCCCGGCTGATCTTCTGCACCCCGAACCCGGGGATCGTGCCCGCGGCGAACCCCTGGCCGCTGAGCTACACGCTGCCCGACGGCATCGGTCCCGTCTCCGGCCGCACGGTCGTCAACGAGGCGGGCGTCTTCTGCGCCGAGCGCCTGGACATCGGCACCAGGTTCTTCCTGCAGCACCTGCCGTACGAGCGCGGAGCCGGGCGTGTCGTGGACCTGGGCTGCGGCAACGGTGTCGTCGGTACCGCGGTGGCCCTGGCGCGGCCGAAGGCCGAGGTGCTGTTCGTCGACGAGTCGTACCAGGCGGTGGCCTCGGCGGAGGCGACGTACCGGGTGAACACCGACGACACGGCCGAGCACGGCAAGGCGGAGTTCCGGGTCGACGACGGTCTGAACGGTGTTCCGCAGGACAGCGTCGACCTGGTCCTGACCAACCCGCCCTTCCACTCGCACCAGGCGACCACCGACGCCACGGCGTGGCGGATGTTCGTCGGGGCGCGCCGCGCGCTGCGTCCGGGCGGGGAGCTGTGGGTGGTCGGCAATCGCCATCTGGGCTATCACGTGAAGCTCCGCCGTCTCTTCGGCAACAGCGAACTGGTCGCGAGCGACGCGAAGTTCGTGGTCCTGAAGGCCGTCAAGCAGACGCAGCGGTAGCACCGCTCTCGCCGCGCAGGGCGCGCGGTGAGGCGCCGAGTTCGCGCCGGCAGGCCTTGTTGAAGGCCTGCAGGTCGGGGATGCCGACCGACGCGGCGACCGCCGGGATGGACAGGGTCGAGGCCCGCAGCAGATGCCGGGCGCGGTCGAGCCTGCGGCGGCGGATGTACGCGACCACGGTGGCACCGGTCGTGGCGCGGAAGAGCCGGGTCAGGTGGTTGTGCGAGACGCCCGCGGCGCGGGCGACCGCGGGCACGGTGAGCGGGGCGGCGAGATGGCCCTCGATGTACGCCGTCGCCGCGGTGACGGCGGGATGCGGGCCGGGCCGTTCGGCGGCCGGGGCCAGCTGGGCGATACGCCACAGAGCGGTCCAGATCTCGGCCCCGGTGCGCTCGGGCTCGCCCGGCGCGGACGCCACCGCCTGGAGCAACAGCTCGGTGAGCATGGGGAGTTCGGCTCCGGCGTCCTGCAGTACGGGCACGGTCCGCGGCTTCCCGGCGGCGGTGATGCGCAGGTGTGCGTACAGGTGTTCCGAGCGGCCCCGGTAGCGGTAGCGGACGGTCGCGCCCGGCGGGACCAGGCCGACGCGGCCGGGCCGGATGTGGTGCGGTGTGCCGTCGACGGTCAGCTCCGCCTCGTACTGGTACAGGTGCAGCTGCCACAGCTCGGGCAGCCGGAAGACGTCCGTGCGGCTCGCGACCCCGTGCACGCCGACGCCCGCGTTGGCCACGACGGGCGGCTCGCCGAGGTGGATGGTCGTCTCCCGCATGGTGAAAAACTACCAGCGATGGTGAAACCGACCAACGCGCGCGGCGGGCCCGGCTCCGTACGGTCGGCGCATGACGCATCCCGAGCGCTCCCCGGAAGACCCCCAACACCCTCCCCTGCTGGACTCGGTCCGGATGGCCCGTTTCGTGGCCCACGGGTCGCTGCGGCTGGACGCGGTGGTGCCGGCGGAGCTGAACGCCGAGGCGATCGGCTTCCTTGAGCACGGCGTGCCCGACGTGCCGTACGGCAGCACGGTGGCGGACGCCTATCCCGAGGGCTCCTTCGTACGACGGCTGCTCGGTGTCCCGGCGGTGGCCGGGGTGCTGCGCGGCCTCGTCGGGCCCGGCCCGCTCGTCGACCATCACGCGGTGCACGTGCGCGAGCCCCACGAGGGGTCGGCCCAGCCGCTGCACGGCGACGCGATCATCGACGTCCGCACGGACGCCTTCGACGTCCAGCTGATGTACTACCCGCAGGACGTCACCCTGGACATGGGCGGCACCCTGAGCGTGCCGGGCAGTCATCTGCGGCGGACGAACGAGTCGGACACCGGCCGGTACCAGAACCTGCTCGGCCAGTCACGGCTGGTCTGCCCGGCGGGCACCGTGGTGTTTCTGCACCACGGGCTGTGGCACGGCGGGCGGCGCAACGACAGCGACGGCATGCGGTACATGTTCAAGATCCGCTTCAATCCGTCGGTACGCCAGCGCCGGCTGTGGGACACCTCCGATCTCGCCGACCCCCGGGTGGCCGCGGAACTCTCGACGACGTTCCCCTGGTACGAGCCCGCCACCGGCCGTCTGGAGCTGTACAACCGCGTGCTGCTGTGGCGCTCGCTCACGGGCGACGAGTCCTTCGACCTGGAGCACTGGGTCACCCGCGTCTCCAACCGCCCTCAGCAGGAGGCCGTATGAGTGTCCGTCAGCAGGTGCTGGTCCTCTACTTGGGTACGTCGGCGCTGGACTCCCCGGTGGCCGGCTGGTCGGTGTACGACGGTACGGGCCGCACGTCGCCCACCACCGGGGACGGTGACGTGCCCCCGTACGCGTCGGGCGTGGAGGCGCTGCGGGACGGCTGGCGGCTGTTCCAGGCGGCCCAGTTGATCCCGCCGTACCCGGGCGGCGAGTACGACGTGTCGTTCCTGAAGCACGAGTTCTTCTTCGAGAAGCTCGTCGAGGAGGCGGGCGTCTCGGTCGTCAGGGTGTGAGAGTTGGTGTGAGAGCGCGGTCCGCTAGGCCCTGGCCTCGTCGCCGGGCCTTGGGGCCGTCCTCGGGTGGCCACGGAACCGGTAGCGGCGCTCGGGCCGGCCCGCCGCTCCGTAGCGCAGGGTCACCTCCGCGCTGCCGAGGGAGTGGAAGTGCTCCAGGTAACGGCGGGCGCTGACGCGGGAGATGCCGGCCAGGGTCGCGCACTCGGCGGCGGACAGGGTGTCCTGCGCGGTCCTCAGGGTGCGTTCGATCAGCGCGGCCGTCTCCACGCTCAGACCCTTGGGCAGGGTGGCGGGCGCCACGGCGGGCACGGCCGCTCCGGCCAGCACCCGGTCGACATCGGCCTGGCCGTGCACGACGGTGGCGAGCACCCGGCCGCGCCGCACCGCGTACCGCTCAAGCCGGGCCCGCAGGTCCTCGAACTCGAACGGTTTGAGCAGGTAGTCGACCACGCCGTGCCGGACGGCCCCACGGACCGCGTCGGTCTCCCGAGCCGCGCTGATGACCATGACGTCGCAGTCGTGCCCCGCGGTACGCAGCCGGGGGATCACGTCGAGCCCGAAGACGTCCGGCAGATACAGGTCGAGCAGGACGAGGTCGGGATGGAGTTCGTCGACCGCGCGGGCGGCCTGTTCGCCGGTGCTGGCGACCCCCACGACCCGGAACGGCTCGACGCGGTCGACGAAGGCGCGGTGGACCCGGGCCACCATGAAGTCGTCGTCGACCACGAGCACATCGATGGAGTCGGATCCGTCCGACCCGTCCGACCCGTCGGCTCTCTCGGCCGTGCCGGCCGTCGCGGTCGCGTCTGCCCCACCGGGCGCCCCGTTCATCGTGTCGCTCCTTCCGCCACCGCGTCGGTGAGGTGGCTGACGGTCATGCGTGCGGTGAACATCGCCCCGTCGGGGGTGTTGGTCACCGAGATCTCGCCACCGTGACGCTCGCACACCAGCCGGGTGAGCGCCAGGCCGATCCCGCGCTCGCCCTCCTGGGCGGCCTTGGTGGTGAAGCCGTGCGAGAACACCTCCCGGGCGAGCTCGGGAGCGACGCCGGGGCCCGAGTCGCGGACCACGATCTCCACGCTGGAGGCGTCCTGCCGCAGTTCGACCTCGACCCATGCCTCATGGCCGTCGAGGCCCCCGTGACCGTTGCGTCCCCTAAAGCCGTTGTGCCCTTCGCGGCCTTCGGGTCCCTCGCGGCCGTCGGGTCCCTCGCGGCCGTGGGGTGCCGCCCGGCCATGCGATCGCTCGCGCCCGAGGGGATCACGGCCCGCCGCAGCGACGGACGCGGCGTCCACCGCGTTGTCGACGAGGTTGCCGACCACCGTCGCCACATCGGCGGCGTCCTCCGGGGTGAGCCGGTCGAGCGCGGTCGCGTCCGAGATCCGCAGGCTGACCTTCCGTTCGGCCGCCAGGGAGGACTTCGCCATCAGCAGGGCGGCGACCGCGGTGTCGCGGACACGGCGGCTGAGCGTGACGTCCAGCGACTGGCGGCGCTGGTTCAACCCCCTGATGTAGCGCACGACTTCGTCCTGTTCACCGATCTGGATCAGCCCCGAGATGGTGTGCAACTGGTTGGCGAACTCGTGGGCCTGCGCGCGCAGCAGCTCCGAGGAGCTGCGGAAGGAGCCGATCTCCCTTTCCAGTCTGGCCAGTTCGGTACGGTCCCGCAGCGTGGTGACCGAGCCGAGCGGGCGGCCGTCCTTGGTGACGGTCATCCGGTTCATCACCAGCACCCGGCCGTGCAGGACGACGACCTCGTCGCGTTCCCCGCTGCCGCCGAGGTCGCCGGGCCCGTTCCCCGGGCCCGCCGCCCCCTTCCGGTCCCCCGCGAGGACATCCCGCAGCCGTCCCTCGATGCCGAGTTCGGCGAGGCTGCGGCCCACGCAGTCCGCGGGAAGGTCGAGCAGGCGCCGCCCCATGTCGTTGGCCAGCGTGAGCCGGTGCTGCGGGTCCAGGGCGATCACGCCCTCGGCGATCCCGTACAGCATCGCCTCCCGGTGCTCGGCGAGGCCCGCGATCTCGCGGGGCTCCAGGCCGAGGCTCTGGCGTTTGACGCGTCGGGCCAGCAGCCAGGAGCCGATCAGACCGAGTCCGCTGGCGATGCCCAGGTAGGCGAACAGATACGAGGACGCCCCGCTCAGCCGCTGCCACACCGTCGGGTCCGCCTCACCGATCATCACCGTACCCAGCGGCTGTCCGAGGTTCTCCGGCGTCGCGCCGAGCACCGGTACCTGGGCCACGAGTTCGCGGCTGCCGTCCAGCGTCAGCGAGCCGGACCAGCCGCGGCCCTCGGCGACACCCTCGCCGAGGGGGAGCGGGCCGCCGACCGCCGTGGGATCGGTGGAGCTGACGATCCGGCCGTCCGCGTCGGCGACGGTCACCGAGGTGACTCCGGACTGCGTCTGCGTGGAGTTCACCAGCGGCGCGAGGGCCTGCTGCGGCGCGGGCCGCACCAGCTGGCTGCGCGTCAGCGGGTTCGCGGCCAACTGCTCGGCGAGCGCGATGACCCGGCGGCCCTCGACGCGCGTGAAGGTCAGCTCCGACTGTCTGAGGGAAAGTGCCGCGACGGCCACCAGCACCACTACGACGATGCCGAGCTGCAGCACCAGCATCTCGCCCGCGAGGGTCTGGCGACGGAAGGCGGCGACCACGACGGACTCAATCTCTCGTGCTGAACGGCGCTGACACGGCACTGACTGACACGGCACCGAACGGCCCGGCTGCCGGATCGCTCCATCATGGCCCCCGTCCGCGGCCGGGAAAAGGGAGGAGACCGGGGCTGACACAAAGACCACAACCTCCGTTGGTTCCGCAAGAGAGACAGGCTCCCGGCTCACGGGCAGTATGTGGCCCACGTCACCCTCCCCCCATTCCAGGGCGTCCCCGTATCCCCCCGGCTCCAGTACGGGGACGCCCCTCCCCGCATCTCATGTACAGGTGGTGGAACTCGTGCGCCTGAGCACTCCCCTCGCCCTGTTCGGGGCCGCCGTGCTCGTGTTCGTGGGACCCCCGCTGCTCACCACAGGCAGTGGTGCCGAGACCGGCACCCAGATTCCCGGCCTGCGCTTCATGGTTCCCAACACGCCCGGCGGCGGTTACGACATCACGGCCCGTACGGCGGCGAAGAACGCCGAGGACGCCGAACTCACCCACAACATCGAGGTGTTCAACCTGCCGGGCGCCGGAGGCACCGTCGGGCTGAGCCGGCTGGTGAGCGAGCACGGCAACGGCAAGCTGGCCATGTCGATGGGGCTCGGCGTGGTGGGCGCGGTGCGCTCCAACGACGCGCCCAAGACCCTCGCGGACACCACCCCGATCGCCCGGCTCACCGAGGAGCAGGACGTCGTCGTGGTCTCCAAGGACTCCCCGTACACGTCGGTCGACCAGCTCGTGGACGCCTGGAAGGCGAATCCCGGCAAGCTGCCCGTGGGCGGCGGTTCCTCGCCCGGCGGGCCCGACCATCTCGCGCCGATGCTGATGGCGAAGGCCGCGGGCATCGCACCGAAGGACGTCAACTACATCCCCTTCGACGGCGGTGGTGAACTGCTCGCGTCGATCCTCGGCAACAAGGTCGCCTTCGGGGTGTCCGGCGTCGGCGAGTACCTCGACCAGATCAAGGCGGGTGAGCTGCGGGTGCTCGCGGTCACCGGACCCGAGCGGGTCGACGAGCTGGACGCGCCCACCCTGAAGGAGTCCGGCTACGACGTGGACTTCACCAACTGGCGCGGCATCGTGGCCCCGCCGGGGCTGTCCGACGCCGAACGCGACAAGCTCGTACGCCTCGTCGAGGAGCTGCACGACTCCCCCGAGTGGCAGAAGTCCCTGGAGACGAACGGCTGGGACGACGCCTTCCTGACCGGGGCGAGGTTCGGCGACTTCCTGGACGCCCAGGACAGGCGCGTGGTGTCGGTGCTGAAGGAGCTGGGACTGTGACGACGCGGACCACCGACATCCCTGCGACGCCTCCGACACCCCCGGCGCCCGCCGGCCCGCGCCGCACCTGGCTGCGGGAGCACTCCGAACTCGGCGTCTGCGTCCTGCTGCTGGCGCTCGGTGTGCTCGTCCTGACCGACGCGCTCACCATGGACGTCGACATCACTCAGCGCGGACCCGTCGGACCGAAGACCGTCCCGATCGTGGTCGGCATCGGGCTGCTCGTGATCGCCGCGCTGCTCGCCGTCGACGTGCTGCGCGGCGGTCACGGCGAGGCGGAGGGCGGCGAGGACGTCGACCTGTCCGAACCGGCCGACTGGCGTACGGTGCTGCTGCTCGCCGGGGTGTTCCTCGGCTCGGCCGTCCTGATCGAACCGCTCGGCTTCCCCGTCGCGGGCGCCCTCCTCTTCTGGGGCGCCGCCTTCGCGCTGGGCAGCCGCCGGCTCGACAAGGACCCTCTCATCGCGGCTGTCCTCTCCCTCATCACGTACGTCGTCTTCAACAATCTGCTCGGGGTACCGCTGCCGGGCGGCCCGCTGATGGGAGTGCTGTGACATGGACGCCCTCAACTCCCTGATGGACGGCTTCGGTACGGCCCTCACACCGGTCAATCTGCTGTGGGCCGCCCTCGGTGTGCTGCTGGGCACCGCGATCGGCGTGCTGCCCGGCATCGGCCCCGCGATGGCCGTGGCGCTGCTGCTGCCGGTGACGTACGGACTCGAACCGATCGGCGCGTTCATCATGTTCGCGGGGATCTACTACGGGGCGATGTTCGGCGGTTCGACCACCTCGATCCTGCTGAACACGCCGGGTGAGAGCGCCGCCGTGGTCGCGGCCATGGAGGGCAACCCGATGGCCAAGGCGGGGCGGGGCGCGCAGGCGCTCGCGGCCGCCGCCATCGGCCACTTCGCGGGCGGCCTGATCGGTACGCTCCTGCTGGTCGCGCTCGCCCCGACGGTCGCGGACCTGGCGGTGGACATCGGCGCGCCGGACTACTTCGCCATCATGGTGCTGGCGTTCATCGCGGTGACATCCGTGCTGGGCTCGTCCCGGATCAGGGGGCTCGCGTCCCTGCTCATCGGCCTGACGCTGGGCCTGGTCGGCCTGGACCAGATGACCGGCCAGCAGCGGCTGACCTTCGGTTCCCTGCAACTGGCCGACGGCATCGACGTGGTGATCGTGGCGGTCGGCCTGTTCGCGATCGGCGAGGCCCTGTGGGTGGCCGCGCATCTGCGGCGCAGCACGGGCAAGCCGATCCCGGTGGGCCGGCCCTGGCTGGGCCGCGACGACGTGCGGCGGACCTGGAAGTCGTGGCTGCGCGGCCCGTTGATCGGCTTCCCCTTCGGTGCGATCCCGGCGGGCGGCGCGGAGATCCCCACGTTCCTGTCGTACGCCACGGAGAAGCGGCTGTCGAAGCACAAGGACGACTGGGGCAAGGGCGCGATCGAGGGGGTGGCGGGGCCGGAGTCGGCGGCGTCGGCCTCCGCGGCGGGCACGCTGGTGTCCATGCTGACGCTCGGCCTGCCGACGACGGCGGTCGCGGCCGTCATGCTGGCGGCCTTCCAGCAGTACGGCATCCAGCCGGGCCCGCTCCTCTTCGAGCGCGAGCCGGACCTGGTGTGGGGCCTGATCGCCTCCCTCTTCGTCGGCATGGTCCTGCTGCTCGCCCTGAATCTCCCGCTGGCCCCGGTCTGGGCGAAGCTGCTGCGCATCCCGCGCCCGTACCTGTACGCGGGGATCCTGTTCTTCGCGGCGGTCGGCGCGTACGCGGTCGGCGGTGAGGTCGTCGACCTGGTGATCCTGCTGATCATCGGCCTGATCGGTTTCGGTATGCGGCGGTACGGGCTGCCGGTGCTGCCCGCCGTCATCGGCGTCATCCTCGGCCCGAACGCCGAGCAGCAGCTGAGGCGCGCGCTGCAGATCAGCGACGGGAGTGTGTCGGGGCTGGTCAACACGCCTTTCGCGGTGACCGTGTACGCGGTCACGGCTCTGCTGCTGATCTGGCCCCTGCTGCGGAAACTCGCGGCCCGCGTCCGCGCGAGGCCTGAACCGGCCGCAAAGTAGTTTCCCTTTCTATCGCTATTGTCGCTTTTGCCATGTTTCACGCCTTCTGTCGCGGTGACCCGGACAGCACACCGGACCCAGAAGGAGGGTGCTGAAGGATGATCACCCAGGAGCAGATACCGGCAGTACTGGAACATCCCGTGTACGACGCCGACGGCAGCAAGATCGGGGACGCGAACCACGTCTTCTTCGACGACGCCACCGGCCGTCCGGAATGGGTCAGCATCAAGACCGGCTTCTTCGGCACCAGCGAGTCGTTCGTGCCCATCCGGGAAGCGGTCGTGGTGGAGGACCACCTTGAGGTGCCCTACGCCAAGGGCATGGTCAAGGACGCGCCCAACGTCGACGTCGACAGCGGCGGCCATCTGTCCGAGTCGGAGGAGGTCCGGCTGTACGAGTACTACGGCATCGCCTGGGACGACGCGTGGCAGCAGGCGAACCAGCCCGGCGGAGGCGGCTGGGCCCACTCCGGCACGGCCGGGACGACGGCGGCCGCCGGCACCGCGGAGAGGGACATGGCCACGCCCCAGGACGAGGCGATGACCCGGTCCGAGGAGCACATGCACGTCGGCGCCGAACGGTACGAGACGGGGCGGGCGCGGCTGCGCAAGTACGTGGTGACGGAGGAGGTCCAGCAGACGGTGCCCCTGCGCCACGAGGAGGTACGCGTCGTACGCGAGCCCATCACGGACGCGAACGTCGGCGACGCCCTGTCGGGCCCCGAGATCTCCGAGGCCGAGCACGAGGTCACGCTGCACGCCGAGCGTCCCGTCGTGGAGACGGAGACGGTTCCGGTGGAGCGGGTGCGGCTGAGCACCGAGGAGGTCACCGAGGAGGAGACCGTCACGGGTCAGGTCCGCAAGGAGCGGATCGCCGCCGACGGCGTCGAGGACGACGACGAGGGCCGCCCGCGCCGGTAGTGCGCGCGTGCCGCGCCGAAGGTCCGTACACGTGCACCGCCCGCCCGCCCGCCCGGCCGCGGGCCGGCGGTGCCGGTCCCAGCCGCAGGTCCGAGCCTTCACGGGTTCGGACCTGCGGTCGCGTCGGCCGGGGCCGTCCTCGTCGTGCGTGTCAGCTGACGCGGTGCACGAGCTGAGTGGTCAGCTCGTAGCGGGCGCCGACGATCTGCAACGCCCCCGAGTCGACCCTGGCGGCGAGATCGGGCTCCGCCGCGAGCCGTGAACGGACGAGCCGTATGTTGGCGTCGATCGTCGCGTCGACGCGGGCGTCGCCCTCCTTGCCACGGTCGATGGCAGGACTGATCTGGTCGGCCAAGTACTGGATGTGGTTGGGGAGTTGCGTACCCGACTCGTCCGCCTCGACCGTCGCCTTCACGGCCCCGCACGACTGGTGGCCGAGCACCATGAGCAGCGGGATGCCCAGTTCGAGCACCCCGTAGGCGAGGCTGCCGAGCACGGCCTCGTCGAGGACCTGGCCCGCGCTGCGGACGGTCATCAGATCGCCGAGTCCCTGGTCGAAGACCAGCTCCGGGGGCACCCGGGAGTCGATGCAGCCGAGCAGAAGCGCGAAGGGGTGCTGACCGCCGGTCAGCGTCTGCCGGACGGCGGGGGACTCGTCGGGGTGCTTCTCCCGGAAGGTGCGCCAGCGGCGATTGCCCGCCGACAGCTCCCGCAGGGCCTGCGCGGCGGTGGTGGGCCGCGTGCGCGCGGCGGCCGGCGCCGCGGCGACCGCCGGTCCGGCGCCGACGGTCAGTCCCGCGCCGAGAACCGCGGTCCCGGTGAGAGCGGCGCGCAGGAGGGAGCGCCGGGCGGTGGGTGTCGCGCCGGCGGCTGTGTGGGGTGCTGGGTCAGAGATCACGCACGGGAACGTATGTCCGCTCCGCCGCCCCTCTGTTCGGGTTGCTCAATCCTGAGCGGCTGTTGAGCAGTTGTTGAACCGTTCTTGGCGATTCCGAAAGGAATCGACGAGAACCGAACGGCCCGGGGAACGCGATGGCCGGCCGCGCACGGCAGAGTGGTGTCCACCGCATCGAGCCGCGCACGGCAGAGTGGTGTCCACCGCATTGAACGGACAGGAAAGTTGATGTCATGACCGACAAGCTCACCGTCAGTGTCCTGGGCACCGGGATCATGGGGGCCGCGATGGCCCGTAACCTCGCACGGGCCGGGCACACCGTCCGGGCCTGGAACCGCAGCCCGGACAAGGCCGAACCGCTCGCCGCCGACGGCGCGCACATCGCCAAGGCGCCCGCCGAGGCCGTGGAGGGCGCCGACGTCGTGCTGACCATGCTGTACGACGGGCCCGCCGCACTGGACGTGATGCGGCAGGCCTCGCCCGCCCTGCGCGCGGGCACGCCGTGGATCCAGTCGACGACCGCGGGCCTCGACGGCGTCGGCGTTCTGGCCGGGTTCGCCCGCGAGAAGGGCCTGGTCTTCTACGACGCGCCCGTGCTCGGCACCCGGCAGCCCGCCGAGGCGGGGCAGCTGCTCGTCCTCGCCGCGGGTCCGGTCGACGGCCGGGAGACCGTGGCGCCGGTCTTCGACGCGGTCGGCGCCCGTACGGTGTGGACCGGGGAGGACGGGGCGGCGGGCAGTGCCACCCGCCTCAAGCTCGTCGCCAACAGCTGGGTCATCGCCGCCACGAGCGCGACCGGCGAGACCCTCGCCCTGGCCAAGGCGCTGGGCGTGGAGCCGCAGAGCTTCTTCGACGCCATCGCCGGCGGCCCCCTCGACATGGGGTATCTGCACGCCAAGAGCGCCCTCATCCTGGAGGACCGGCTGTCACCCGCCGCCTTCGCCGTGTCCACGGCGGGCAAGGACGCCCGTCTCATCGTCGAGGCCGGTGAGCAGCACGGGGTCCGCCTGGACGTCGCGGCGGCGAGCGCCGAACGCTTCGAGCGGGCCGCCGCGCAGGGTCACGCGGACGAGGACATGGCCGCGGCCTACTTCGCGAGCTTCGACGAGGACACCGACGGCTCAGCCGGCCGGTAGACCCCCGCTCCGGCAGCCGGGCGCCGAGCCGGAGTGCGGCGCCCGGTCGGAGCCGCGGGACCGGCGGACGACGGTCAGTCCCGCGAGCCCGACCCGCCCGCCAGCATCCGTCCCAGCACCGCCCGTTGAAGGGGCAGCACCTCGCCGTGCAGGGTGCGCCCCTTCGCCGTGAGGGACACGCGGACGCCCCGCCGGTCCTCCGGGCACATGCAGCGCTCCACGAGGCCGTCCTTCTCCAGGCGGCCGATCAGCCGGGACAGCGCGCTCTGGCTCAGATGCACCCGTTCGGCGATCTCCTGGACGCGGTAGGCGTTGCCGCCGTCCGCCGACGCGCCCGCGGCCAGTACGTCGAGGACTTCGAAGTCACTTGCGCCCAGGCCGTGTTGATGCAGTGCGCGGTCGAGTTCGCACAGGGTGCGCGCGTGCACCGCGAGGATGTCGCGCCACCGGTCCACGAGCCCCTGCTCGGCGTTCTCCACAGCCGCCATGGCCGCACCTTAGCAAGGCTCCGAGTTTGTTGCATCGGAATTAAATGCAGTTGCATTGAATGCATGCGCATGTACTGTGGCGCCCATGACCTCTCCGCTCACCACCCCCGCGTCCCAGGGACACTGGACGCCTCGCCTGTGGGGCACCCTGCTGGTGCTCTGCGCCGCGATGTTCCTGGACGCGCTCGACGTGTCGATGGTCGGTGTCGCCCTGCCGTCCATCGGTTCCGAACTGGACCTCTCCACCTCGACCCTGCAGTGGATCGTCAGCGGCTACATACTCGGCTACGGCGGCCTCCTCCTCCTCGGCGGCCGCACCGCCGACCTCCTCGGCCGCCGCCAGGTGTTCCTCGTCGCCCTCGGCGTCTTCGCCCTCGCCTCCCTGCTCGGCGGGCTCGTCGACTCCGGACCGCTGCTGATCGCGAGCCGGTTCATCAAGGGCCTGAGCGCGGCGTTCACCGCCCCCGCAGGGCTGTCGATCATCACCACGACGTTCCCGCAGGGCCCGCTGCGCAACCGCGCCCTGTCGATCTACACCACCTGCGCCGCCACCGGCTTCTCGATGGGCCTCGTCCTGTCCGGGCTGCTCACCGAGGCCAGCTGGCGGCTGACCATGCTGCTGCCCGCGCCCATCGCGGTCCTCGCCCTGGTCGCCGGCCTGAAGCTCATCCCGCGCAGCGAACGCGACCGCACCCACCGCGGCTACGACATCCCCGGCGCCGTCATCGGCACCGCCTCCATGCTGCTGCTCGTCTTCACCGTCGTCGAGGCACCCGAGGCGGGCTGGACCTCGGTCCGTACGCTGCTGTCGTTCCTCGCGGTCGCGGTCCTGCTCACCGTCTTCGTCCGCGTCGAACTGCGCAGTGCGAGCCCGCTGATCCGGCTCGGTGTGCTGCGCTCCGGCGACCAGGTCCGCGCCCAGCTCGGCGCCATGATGTTCTTCGGCTCGTACGTCGGCTTCCAGTTCCTCGTCACGCTGTACATGCAGTCGCTGCTCGGCTGGTCGGCCCTGCACACCGCGCTCGCCTTCCTGCCCGCGGGCGTGCTCGTGGCGCTCTCGGCGACGAAGATGGGCGCGATCGTCGACCGGTTCGGCACACCGCGGCTGCTCGTACTGGGCTTCGCCCTGATGGTCGTCGGCTACGCGCTGTTCCTGCGCGTCGACCTCGACCCCGTGTACGCGGCGGTGATCCTGCCGTCGATGCTGCTGATCGGCGCGGCCTGCGCGCTGGTCTTCCCCTCGCTCAACATCCAGGCCACCAACGGCGTCGACGACCACGAACAGGGCATGGTCTCGGGGCTGCTCAACACCTCGGTGCAGGTGGGCGGGGCGATCTTCCTCGCGATCGTGACGGCCGTCGTGACGGCCAACTCGTCCGGCGCCTCCTCACCGCAGGCGGTCCTGGACAGCTACCGGCCCGGCCTCGTCGTGGTGGCCGCGGTCGCCCTGGCGGGCCTGCTGATCACGGCCACCGGGCTGCGACGGCAGCGCACGCCGCAGACGACGATCCTGGTCGCCACGTCCGACCCCGCCCCGGACACGGCGAGGGCGACACCGCAGCGACAGGACGACGACCGCGTGCCGGTACGCGACTGACCCCCTGCCCCGGCACGAACGCGGCCCGGACCGCCCTCGCCGCGGGACCGCCCCGGCCGCTGTACGCCCGGCGGGCTTCCTTGCCCCGCCGGGCGCACGGCTGTGACACTTCCCGTATGGAACACACCGGGGGGCGACGGACCCAGTCCGAGCGGGACGCGATCACCGTCGAGATCGGATACGCCCTGGCCAGCGCCGTGTTCGCCGCGGCCGTGCTGTTCGGGGTGCTGGCCGGTCCCGCCCTGCTGTTCGACCTGTCGGCGACGGTCGAGAAGGTCCTCCTCCTCGCCGGGACATGGCTCGCGGCCGCCCTCTTCGTCCTGCGGGTGATCTCGGTGCTGGTCCGCTTCCGGCAGGGGCCTCAGCCCAGCCAGCCCGGTCGGACCAGGCCCGACTCGTAGGCCAGTACGACCAGTTGGGCGCGGTCGCGGGCGCCCAGTTTGACCATGGTGCGGCTGACGTGGGTCTTGGCCGTCAGGGGGCTCACCACCAGGCGCCGCGCGATCTCGTCGTTCGACAGTCCGATGCCGACCAAGGCCATCACCTCCCGCTCCCGCTCGGTGAGTTCGCCGAGCGCGTCCGCCGCGGCCGGCTCCTTCGAACGGGCCGCGAACTCGGCGATGAGCCGGCGCGTCACACCCGGCGACAGGAGCGCGTCGCCGTCGACCACCGCCCGGACGGCACGCAGGAGTTCCTCCGGTTCGGTGTCCTTGACGAGGAAGCCGGACGCCCCGGAACGGATCGCCTCGAAGACGTACTCGTCGAGTTCGAACGTGGTGAGCATGACGACCTTGATGTCCGCCAGATCCGGCGCGTCCGTGATGTGGCGCGTCGCGGCGAGCCCGTCGAGCACCGGCATACGGATGTCCATCAGGACCACGTCGGGCCGCAGTTGGCGTACTCCCCGCAGGGCCTGCGCACCGTCCGCGGCCTCTCCGGCCACCTCGATGTCCGGCTGGGCGTCCAGCAGCGCCTTGAATCCCGCGCGGACCAACGACTGGTCGTCGGCGAGCAGTACGCGGATCACCGGTCCTCCTCGGGGATGCGGGACTTCGTCAGCGGCAGCACGGCGAGCACCCGGAACCCGCCGTCCTTCCGGGGTCCGGCCTCGATGGTGCCACCCAGGGCCGCCGCGCGCTCCCGCATTCCGGCCAGTCCGTTGCCGCTGCCGCCCGCCTCCTCACCGGTCGCCGGGCCGTCGTCGTCGATCCGCAGCCGCAGGGCGTCGCCCGTGCGCCCGACCCGCACGCGCGCGCGGCGGGACCCGGAATGCCGTACGACGTTGGTCAACGCCTCCTGGACGATGCGGAAGGCCGCGAGATCGGCGCCCGGCGAGAGCTTCCCCCCGCCGTCCCCGTTCTCGACGACGACGGTCAGACCGGCGCCCGCGGCCTGTTCCACCAGTTCGGGGAGCCGGTCGAGGCCGGGCGCCGGAGCGCGCGGCGCGTCCCCGGGCGTGCGGAGCGTGTCGAGCACCTGGCGCACCTCCCCCAGCGCCTCCTTGCTCGCGGCCTTGATGGTGGTGAGCGCGGTCCGGGCCTGCTCCGGGTCGGAGTCGAGGAGCGCGAGGCCCACTCCGGCCTGGACGTTGATGACCGAGATGCTGTGCGCGAGGACGTCGTGCAGTTCGCGGGCGATGCGCAGCCGTTCCTCGTCGGCGCGCCGCCGGGCCGCCTGACGGCGTTCCGCCCGGTCGCGGTCCCCCTGCTCGCGGCGGACGCGGGCCAGCTCGGAGACCGCGAGGATCGCCACGATCCAGGCGGCGACGGCGACTTCCTCGCCCCAGGAGGAGGCCGGGTCGCCTTCCGGCGGCAGCCAGCGGTGGAGCCAGTGCCCCACCAGGACATGCACCGTCCACAGCGTGCCGAGCGCACCCCAGGCGAGCCGGCGGTGCCCGGCGAGGACCGCGCTGAAGCAGGCGAGCGCGACCGTGAGGAACACCGGCCCGTACGGGTATCCCGCACTGAAGTAGACGAGGGCCGTGGCCGCGGTGCCGCACATCACCAGCGCCGGGTACCGCTGCCGCCACAGGAGCAGCACAGCGCCGCCGAGGAGCAGGGCGCGCGCGAGGGCGTCCAGCCGCTCCCGCCCGGGCTGCGCCTCGGCGGCGAAGTTGCTGCCGACCATGACGAACGCGGCGAGGAGCAGCGTCGAACGCCACGGCCACCGGGGGTGGCCGCCGCTCTCTTCCTCCTCCCCGCGGTGGTTCCACCACGGGGGCCCGTGCCACCGGCTCCCCGGTGGGCCGCCCCTGGTCCAGGGGGGTCCGCCGCACCGGCGTGTGCGCTGCTCTTCCATGCCCGCCACGCTAGACGGCACGGCCCGCCGGGGGCGTCCGCCGGGCGTGGTGATCACACGTACTCCCGGCGGAGTACGCGCCCGGGCCACCGCCGACGGTCGGTACCCGTCGGTGGCGGCCCGCAGTCAGCGGCCCGCAGTCGGCGCACCACAGTCGACGGCCGACCGTCGGCGCTCGACCGTCAGCGCTCGATCGTCAGCGGTCGATCCGGCTCAGGGCCCGCTCCGCCATCGGGTGCGAGCGGACCATGTCGCCCAGCGAGGTGGAGCCGCGGGTGATCCCCGCGAACGCCTTCCACGCGGGCCGGAAGCCGGTCAGCGCGGCATGGAACACACCGGGCCGGCGCTCGAAGATCTGGAGCATGCGCCTGCCGATGCTCATCTCCACGCCCAGCCCCGCCTTGATCGCGAAGGCGTAGTTCAGCGCCTGCCGTCGGGTGTCCACGGCGTCGTGGGCCTCGGCGATGCGCACCGCCCACTCCCCCGCGAGCCGTCCGGAGCGCAGTGCGAAGGAGATGCCCTCGCGGGTCCACGGCTCCAGCAGACCGGCCGCGTCCCCGCACACCAGCACCCGGCCCCGCGACAGCGGCGAGTCGTCGGCGCGGCAGCGGGTCAGGTGCCCGGAGGAGATGCTGGGCTCGAAGCCCGCGAGGCCGAGCCGGGCGATGAAGTCCTCCAGGTACCGCTTGGTGGCGGCGCCCTCGCCGCGGGCCGAGATCACTCCGACGGTGAGGGTGTCTCCCTTGGGGAACACCCAGCCGTAACTGCCGGGCAGGGGGCCCCAGTCGATGAGGACCCGGCCCTTCCAGTCCTCCGCGACCGTCTCCGGCACCGGGATCTCCGCCTCCAGGCCGAGGTCGACCTGGTCGAGCTTCACCCCGACGTGGGCTCCTATCCGGCTGGCGCTGCCGTCCGCGCCGACCACCGACCGCGCCAGCAGTGTCTCGCCGTCCTGGAGGACGACGGCGACCGAGCGCCGGTCGGGAACCGCCGAGCCGTGCTGCTCCACCCGCGAGACCGTGGCCCCCGTACGCAGTTCGGCGCCCGCCTTCTGCGCGTGCTCGACGAGCTGCTGGTCGAACTCCGGCCTGTTGATGAGCCCGAAGAGCATCTGCTTGGAGCGCCGCGTCCGCGCGAACCTGCCCTCCAGCGAGAACGTGACCGCGTGGACCCGGTCCCGGAACGGCAGCTCGAAACCGGGCGGCAACGCGTCACGGCTGGGTCCGATGATGCCTCCGCCGCACGTCTTGTAGCGGGGCAACTCCGCTTTCTCCAGCAACAGGACGCGGCGCCCCGCGACCGCCGCCGCATAGGCGGCCGAGGCGCCCGCCGGTCCCGCCCCGACCACGACGACGTCCCACACCTGCTGCCCGTCGTCCTGTCCGTCGTCCGAAGAGTTCTCGCTGCTCACGATGGTCTGCTGCTCCGATCCAGCCGCCTGCCGCACCTGCTCCACGCATCCTACGGCGGCGTCCGGCGAAGACCGCTGTGGGAGGATCGGCAGCGTATGCAGCGCGCACACCCGTTCGCGCGCACTCGCAGCCGTACCCACTCGTACAACGTCGCACCCACGAGGAGCGTGCCCATGTCGTCGAATCCGGTCGCCGAGACCGTCCTCTCCCTGATGCCCAGGGCGAAGACGGAGCTGACCGAGCTCGTGGCCTTCAAATCGGTGGCGGACTTCGACCAGTTCCCGCGCAGCGAGAGCGAGGGCGCCGCGAACTGGGTGGCCGACGCGCTGCGCGCCGAGGGTTTCCAGGACGTCGCCCTGCTCGACACCCCTGACGGCACCCAGTCGGTGTACGGCTACCTGCCGGGCCCCGAGGGCTCGAAGACCGTCCTGCTGTACGCGCACTACGACGTGCAGCCGCCTCTCGACGAGGCCGGCTGGCGGACGCCGCCCTTCGAGCTGACCGAGCGGGACGGCCGCTGGTACGGGCGCGGGGCCGCCGACTGCAAGGGCGGCCTGATCATGCACCTGCTGGCGCTGCGCGCGCTGAAGGCCAACGGCGGCGTCCCGGTCGGCGTCAAGGTCATCGCGGAGGGCTCGGAGGAGCAGGGCACGGGCGGACTGGAGCGGTACGCCGAGGAACACCCCGAGCTGCTGACGGCCGACGCGATCGTCATCGGCGACTCCGGGAACTTCCGGGTCGGGGTACCGACGGTCACCACCGCGCTGCGCGGCATGACCCTCGTGCGCGTCCAGGTCGACACCCTCGAAGGCAATCTGCACTCCGGCCAGTTCGGCGGCGCGGCCCCCGACGCGCTGAGCGCGCTCATCCGCGCGCTCGACTCGCTGCGCGCCGAGGACGGCTCGACCACGGTCGACGGGCTCGCGGGCGCCTCCTCGTGGGAGGGCCTGCAGTACGACGAGGCGCAGTTCCGCAAGGACGCCAAGGTGCTCGACGGTGTGGAGCTGATCGGCTCCGGCACGGTCGCCGACCGCATCTGGGCGCGGCCCGCCGTGACCGTGCTCGGCATCGACGCCCCGCCGGTGGTCGGCGCCACGCCGTCCGTGCAGGCCGGCGCCCGCGCGCTGGTCAGCCTGCGCGTGCCGGCGGGCGTGGACGCCGCCGAGGCGACCAAGCTGCTCCAGGCCCACCTGGAGACGCACACGCCGTGGGGAGCGCGGGTGAGCACCGAGCAGATCGGGCAGGGCCAGCCGTTCCGCGCCGACACCACGAGCCCCGCGTACGCGGCGATGGCCGAGGCGATGGGTGTCGCGTACGACGGGGCGGAGATGCAGTACGCGGGGCAGGGCGGGTCCATTCCGCTGTGCAACACCCTCGCGTCGCTGTACCCGCAGGCGGAGATCCTGCTGATCGGGCTCAGCGAGCCGGAGGCGCAGATCCACGCCGTGAACGAGAGCGTGTCGCCGGACGAGCTGGAGCGGCTCGCCGTGGCGGAGGCGTTGTTCCTCCGGAACTACGCGGCGGGGTGAAACCGGGGCACGCCGCCCGGTGGGGTGTGCCCCGGGCT
>NZ_JBHWZP010000048.1:0-42110 GCF_042728395.1 Streptomyces sp. NPDC060205 | reverse complement strand
CGGGCTAGTAGTTAGCCTCTCCGGCGTTTGAGGAGCGGGGGTTCGGGGGCTGGCCCCCGAGTCGTTGACGGGAACGGGTAGGGGCGGCGGGGGCGAAGGACTAAAGACGGTCCAGGACCTGGGTGAGGAGCGCTCCCATGTGCGTGGCCGAGTCCCGGCCCGCCTGGAGCACCTCCTCGTGGTTCAGCGGCTCGCCCGTCATCCCCGCGGCGAGGTTGGTGACGAGCGAGATGCCGAGCACCTCCGCCCCCGCCTCCCGCGCGGCGATCGCTTCGAGCGTGGTCGACATGCCCACCAGGTCCGCCCCGATCACCCGGGCCATCCGGATCTCCGCCGGAGTCTCGTAGTGCGGGCCGGGGAACTGCGCGTACACGCCCTCTTCGAGCGTCGGGTCGATCTCCTTGCACAGCGCGCGCAGCCGCGGCGAGTACAGATCCGTCAGGTCGACGAAGTTCGCGCCGACGATCGGGGACGTCGCGGTGAGGTTGATGTGGTCGCTGATGAGGACCGGCTGCCCGGGCCGCATGCCCTCGCGCAGACCACCGCAGCCGTTGGTCAGCACGATGGTCTTGCAGCCGGCGGCCACGGCCGTCCGGACGCCGTGCGCGACGGCGGCGACCCCGCGGCCCTCGTAGTAGTGGGTGCGGCCCAGAAAGACGAGCGCGCGCTTGTCGCCGATCCGGTACGAGCGGACCGTGCCGCCGTGCCCCTCGACCGCCGGCGGCGGGAAGCCGGGCAGCTCGGTGACCTGGAACTCGGCTTCGGGATCGCCGAGGGCGTCCACGGCCGGGGCCCAGCCGGAGCCCATCACGAGGGCGACGTCGTGGGTCTCGGCGCCCGAGAGTTCCCGCAGGCGCGCGGCGGCGGCGTCGGCGGCGGCGTAGGGGTCGCCCTGGATGTCGTCCGGAAGAAGAGATGCGTTCACGCGCATGAGGGTAGCCGCTCGCGGCCTACGCGCGTAGATGTTGATGGTCACGGGTTTGCGATCGTTGTCTTGTTGTTTCCCACGAATCCCGGCGACGGCGTGTTCCGGGAGGCGTCCCGCGGGTCAGCAGGGGCGCTTGCGCAGCTCCATCACATAGTCGTGCGGGGCGCCCGCCGACTCCGCCGCGTCGGCCAGCTCGCCGAGGTAGCGGGCCGAGGGGAGCCCGCCCTCGTAACCGTTGAGGACGTACAGCCACGCCGACTCCTCGCCCTCCAGTGTGTGGATCCGTACGCGCATCCGCCGGTAGACGTCGAGGCCGACACCCTCCCAGCGGTCCAGGGACTCCTCGTCCGGGGGAGCGATGTCGTACAGGGCGACGAAGACCTGCGAGCGCGGGGCCTCGACGATCGTCGCCAGCGCGCCCTCCCAGCCCATGTGCTCGCCGCCGAACGTCAGCCGCCAGCCGTTGAGCCACCCCGTGGCGCGCAGCGGCGAATGGGGTGCGCGGCGCGTCATGAGCCGCGGGTCGAGATTGCCGGCGTACGCGGCGTAGAGCGACATGGGACCGAGGGTACGGCAGCGAACCCATGTGACTCGCCCGTAACCGCAGCCCCGTATCGCACACCCGTGCCACCCCGATCGCCCGTCCGCGACACCCGGACAGCGCCCCCGTGCGGAAGCACCTTGAAGCGTGCGGGACAATGGAGTACGTGACTCGGATCGTGATCATTGGCGGCGGACCCGGCGGATACGAAGCGGCCCTGGTGGCCGCGCAGCTCGGCGCGGAGGTGACCGTCGTCGACTGCGACGGCCTGGGCGGTGCGTCGGTGCTCACCGACTGCGTGCCGTCCAAGACCCTCATCGCGACGGCCGAGGTGATGACCACCTTCGACTCCTCGTACGAGGAACTGGGGATCATCGTCGCCGACGACACCCCGCACATCGACCAGCCCGCGCGCGTCGTCGGCGTGGACCTCGGCAAGGTCAACCGCCGGGTGAAGCGCCTCGCGCTCGCCCAGTCCCACGACATCACGGCCTCCGTGACGCGCGCCGGGGCGCGGGTGCTGCGCGGTCGCGGCCGGCTGGAGGGCATGCAGGCCCTGGACGGCTCCCGCAAGGTCGTCGTCCGGGCCGCGGACGGCAGCGAGGAGACGCTCGTCGCCGACGCCGTCCTCATCGCCACCGGCGGGCACCCCCGCGAGCTGGCCGACGCGCAGCCCGACGGCGAGCGCATCCTGAACTGGACGCAGGTCTACGACCTCGACGAGCTCCCCGAGGAGCTCATCGTGGTCGGCTCCGGTGTCACCGGCGCCGAGTTCGCC
Organism: Streptomyces sp. NPDC060205; assembly: GCF_042728395.1. Lineage (NCBI taxonomy): Bacteria > Bacillati > Actinomycetota > Actinomycetes > Kitasatosporales > Streptomycetaceae > Streptomyces > Streptomyces sp. NPDC060205. The sequence goes on along the minus strand of NZ_JBHWZP010000048.1, from coordinate 39,863 downwards.
GGCGCCTACCAGGCCCTCGGCTCCCGGGTCACGCTCGTCTCCAGCCGCGACCGCGTGCTGCCGGGCGAGGACCCGGACGCGGCGGCCGTCCTGGAAGACGTCTTCCGCCGGCGCGGCATGAACGTCATGGCCCGCTCGCGCGCCGCCTCCGCCAAGCGGGTGGGCGACCGGGTCGAGGTGACGCTCGCCGACGGCCGTGTCATCACCGGCTCGCACTGTCTGATGGCCGTCGGCGCCATCCCCAACAGCCACGGCATGGGCCTGGAGGAGGCCGGGGTCAAGGTCCAGGAGTCCGGGCACATCTGGACGGACAAGGTCTCCAGGACCACGGCCCCCGGCGTGTACGCGGCCGGTGACGTCACCGGGATCTTCGCGCTCGCCTCCGTGGCCGCCATGCAGGGCCGTATCGCGATGTACCACTTCCTCGGCGACGCGGTCGCGCCGCTCAACCTGAAGACGGTCTCGTCGAACGTCTTCACCGACCCCGAGATCGCCACCGTCGGCTACTCGCAGTCGGACGTCGACGGCGGCGTCATCGACGCCCGGGTCGTGAAGCTGCCCCTGCTGCGCAATCCGCGCGCCAAGATGCAGGGCATCCGGGACGGCTTCGTGAAGATCTTCTGCCGTCCGGGCACCGGGATCGTCGTCGGCGGTGTGGTCGTCGCGCCGCGCGCCTCGGAGCTCATCCACCCGATCTCGCTGGCGGTCGACAACAACCTGACCGTCGAGCAGATCGCGAAGGCCTTCACCGTCTATCCGTCCCTGTCGGGCTCGATCGCCGAGGTGGCCCGTCAGCTCCACACCCGGAAGTCCACGGGCGAGGGCTGAGCACCGACGGTCGGCGCCGGGGCCCGCGAGCCCGGCCGGCGCGGCAGCGAAAGCGGTGCCCCGAGCGGTTTTTCGCTGGTCACGCGGATCGGCCGTCCCTCTGGTCACGGGGAGTCGTCGACCATTCGTGCGGCATAGGCGCCCGGATTAGGCGCGTATACCACTCCGGGTACTGCCATGCGAACAACTTCTGTTATTCGGCGCAAACTGCTGAAAGCAGACGGTCGTTGGGGTTACTGTCAGTTTCGTGTTCGCTGCAGAACGTCGTCAATTGATCCTCGAAATGGTGCGAGCAAATGGAGCCGTGTCGCTCCGTGAGCTCGCCCGCGTCGTCCAGACCTCCGAAGTGACCGTACGGCGGGACGTGCGCGCACTGGAGGCAGAAGGACTCCTCGACCGCCGGCATGGCGGTGCGGTATTGCCGGGCGGGTTCACGCGGGAGTCCGGCTTTCCGCAGAAATCTCATCTCGCGACCGCCGAGAAGACGGCCATCGCCGACCTCGCCGCGGGTCTCGTCGAAGAGGGCGAGGCCATTGTGGTGGGAGCGGGAACCACCACGCAGGAGCTGGCTCGCCGGCTCGCGCGGGTGCCGGGGCTGACCGTCGTCACCAATTCCCTGCTGGTGGCCCAGGCGCTGGCCCATGCCAACCGCGTGGAAGTCGTGATGACCGGCGGCACCCTGCGCGGTTCCAACTACGCCCTGGTGGGCAGCGGGGCCGAACAGTCCCTCCAGGGGCTGCGGGTCTCCCGGGCCTTCCTGTCGGGAAGCGGGCTCACCGCCGAACGCGGGCTGTCCACCTCCAACATGCTGTCGGCCTCGGTCGACCGCGCGCTCGTCCAGGCGGCCGCCGAGGTCGTCGTCCTGGCCGATCACACCAAGCTCGGCGCCGACACGATGTTCCAGACGGTGCCGACCGATGTGATCACCCGCCTGGTCACGGACGAGCCACCGGCCCAGGACGACCGTGCGGCCACCGAACTGCAGGCCCTGGCCGACCAGGGCGTACAGATCGCGGTGGCGGGAGCGGGTGGTTCGGGCGGCGATACGGTCCCGGCGGGGCGCCAGCCGCCACGCCGGGACGTGCCGCTGCCCGGCCCCCGACGCGGTCAGGTGCCCGGAGCGGGACCGCAGTTGCGCAGCGCCGCGGCGGTGCTGGGCGACCAGGCCCAGAGCGAGCGGGCGCGGGTCGCCGACATGCGCAGACGCTGACAACAGGGTTGTGGCTGACGGACGGCGGTCCAGTCCGTACGTCGGAACGCGCCGCGCCGGTGGTTACGTTCGGTGTGCGCGGCGTCAGGCCTTGAGGCCCCGCAGCGTCAGCGCCAGCAGGCGGTCGGCCAACTCCGGGTCGCCCGGACTCTCTTCGGCGGCCAGCGCGATCGCGTTGGTCAGCTGAAGCAGATCACCGATGGCGACACCGGTGCGTACGGAGCCTGCCTGCTGCGCGCGCGTCAGGAGGGCGCTGCCCGCCTCGCGCATCGGGCCGCTGCACTGCGCGAGCGCCGACGCGTCGTCGTGCGAGGCCGACATGAGTGCGCGTGACAGTCCGCGGTACTCACTCGCATGGGTGATGACGGCGCGCAGCCATTCCACGAGCGCCGTGCACGGGTTCGGGGCGTCGAGCAGTTCGCGGGAGCGGGTCAGCAGGTCGCTCACCGCGTCCGCGAAGACGGCGTTCAGCAGGGCGTGGCGGTTGGGGAAGTGGCGGTAGAGGGTGCCGATGCCTACGCCCGCGCGTTTCGCGACGTCCTCCAGGGAGGCGTCGGCGCCGTTCTGGGCGAACGTGGCTCTTGCCTCTGTGACCAGGCGGGCGTGGTTTCTGCGGGCGTCGGCGCGCATCCCTGCCGGGGGGTTGGCCATGTGTCCTACCTACCCTCTCCTCGGTCCTTCGGGCGGGGACGGTGGCCGCCCTCGAACCCTATCCGTCTGCCCATGACCACCGGCTGGGTGCTGCGGGTCGTGTGTGGCTGGTCGCGCAGTTCCCCGCGCCCCTGAAGGCACGGGGTGCTGCGGGTGTGTTGTGTCTGCGGGCCGGTGGGGGTTGCCCGCGCAGTTCCCCGCGCCCCTGAAAAGCGCCGGCTGGTTGTGCAGTTCGCCGCGCGTCTGAAAACAGCGTCGGACGGGGTGCGCCTTCTGAGGCGCATCCCGTCCGACGTGGCGGCTGGTGTCAGTCCTTGATTTCGCAGATGACCGCGCCCGAGGTGAGGGACGCGCCCACCTCTGCCGCGAGGGCCTTGATGGTGCCCGAGCGGTGGGCGTTCAGGGGCTGTTCCATCTTCATGGCCTCCAGGACCACGATCAGGTCGCCCTCCTTGACCTCCTGGCCCTCCTCGACGGCCACCTTCACGATGGTGCCCTGCATGGGCGAGGCGAGGGTGTCGCCGGAGGCGGCCGGGCCGGACTTCTTGGCCGCGCGCCGCTTGGGCTTGGCGCCCGCCGCGAGTCCCGTACGGGCCAGGGACATGCCCAGCGAGACCGGCAGGGAGACTTCGAGGCGCTTGCCGCCGACCTCGACGACGACCGTCTCACGGCCCGGCTCGTCCTCCGTGTCGGCGTCCGCGGGAGCGGTGAAGGCCGGGATCTCGTTGACGAACTCGGTCTCGATCCAGCGGGTGTGGACCGTGAACGGGTCGGCGGAGCCGGTCAGCTCCGGCGCGAAGGCGGGGTCGGCGACCACCGTGCGGTGGAAGGGGATGGCCGTGGCCATGCCCTCCACGGTGAACTCCTCCAGGGCGCGCGCGGCCCGCTGCAGGGCCTGCTCGCGGGTGGCGCCGGTGACGATCAGCTTGGCGAGCAGCGAGTCCCAGGCCGGGCCGATGACCGAGCCGGACTCCACGCCCGCGTCCAGGCGCACACCGGGGCCCGACGGCGGGGCGAAGGTGGTCACCGTGCCGGGGGCGGGCAGGAAGCCGCGGCCCGGGTCCTCGCCGTTGATGCGGAACTCGAAGGAATGGCCGCGCAGCGGCGGGTCGTCGTACCCCAGTTCCTCGCCGTCGGCGATCCGGAACATCTCCCGGACCAGGTCGATGCCGGAGACCTCCTCGGTGACCGGGTGCTCGACCTGCAGCCGGGTGTTGACCTCCAGGAAGGAGATCGTGCCGTCCGCGCCGACCAGGAACTCGACGGTGCCGGCGCCGACGTACCCGGCCTCCTTGAGGATCGCCTTGGAGGACGAGTACAGCTCGGCCACCTGGGCGTCGGAGAGGAACGGCGCGGGCGCCTCCTCGACGAGCTTCTGGTGGCGGCGCTGCAGGGAGCAGTCACGGGTGGAGACGACCACCACGTTGCCGTGGGTGTCGGCCAGGCACTGGGTCTCCACGTGCCGGGGCTTGTCGAGGTAGCGCTCCACGAAGCACTCGCCGCGGCCGAAGGCGGCGACGGCCTCGCGCACCGCGGAGTCGAACAGCTCGGGGATCTCTTCGAGGGTGCGGGCCACCTTCAGACCACGGCCGCCACCGCCGAAGGCCGCCTTGATCGCGATGGGCAGACCGTGCTCCCGGGCGAAGGCGACGACCTCGTCCGCGCCGGGCACCGGGTCCGGCGTACCGGCGACCAGCGGGGCGCCCGCGCGCTGCGCGATGTGCCGGGCCGCGACCTTGTCACCGAGATCGCGGATCGCCTGCGGCGGCGGGCCGATCCAGGTCAGGCCCGCGTCCAGGACGGCCTGGGCGAACTCGGCGTTCTCCGAGAGGAAGCCGTATCCGGGATGGATCGCGTCCGCCCCGGAGTCCTTGGCGGCCTGCAGCACCTTGGCGATGTCGAGGTAACTGCTCGCGGGGGTGTCACCGCCCAGCGCGAACGCCTCGTCCGCGGCCCGCACATGCAGGGCGTCCCGGTCCGGCTCGGCGTACACCGCCACGCTCGCGATGCCGGCGTCTCGGCACGCCCGGGCGACACGAACAGCGATTTCGCCACGGTTGGCGATCAACACCTTGCGCACGTTGGCTCCCTCTCCTTGAAACAAGCCGAGTTTAGGGACTGCCGACACGTCGTTTCGACCCGTCCCCGATGGTGAGCTTGCCCACACGGAGCGTGATACAAGGCCTGCTCGCCCGCGAATTCCCTTGCCCTACCTCGGTACGCAGGGGGCTTACCTTGAACACTAGCTCTCCGGTGTGGCCAAGGTCTCTGTGAGTCCGTGCTGCGCGCCACTCGGTTTCTTTGTGGAGACCCTACGAATGGCCCAACGATTCTTTGCCCTCCGCAGATCCCTTGTCCCTGGGTTTACTCGTTAGTAGCGTGCTCGCTGGCGTACGGATACTTGAGGTAACACGGCCCTGCTCGGGCGGAAGTCGAAAGTGGGTGGGGGCCGGTGGTCCGCAGACCGGTGGCATTCGTGACTGCGATCGTGCTCTTCGTGGAGGCGGTGGGCATCGCGTGGGTCAACTGGTTCATGGGGGTCGTCGTCGACCGGCAGGACATGTCGCTGGCAGGGCTCGACCCGGACGTGATGTCCACGTCGTCGAAGGTCGCCGGGCTCGTCTTCGGCCTCTACTTCGCGCTCTGCGGCTTCACCGCGCTGCGCGTCGGCCTGCGCGACCGCGCGCCCGCGGGCCTCGGCCGCATCCTGCTGATCAGCGCGGCGGTGGTGCACGCCCTGCTCGGCGCGTTCGCGGTCGGCCTGGTGGGCTGGGGCGCGTTCGCCTTCACGATGGTCGTGCTCGGACTGATCGTGCTCATCTTCATGACGTACGACCGTCTGGAGGCCACGAGGTCCGAAGCGAAGCCGGATGCGGGGCCGGACGCGGGGCCCGGCGCCGGTCCGGGGAGCCCCGGCGGCCCGGGGAGCGCCGGTGGTACCGGGGACGGTGTGCTGCCTCCGCCCCCGGCGCCTTCCGTCTCCTGAAGCCACTCCCCTGAACCCAGTCTCCTGAACTCCGTCTCCTGCGGCCCGTCGCCCGGAGCCCGTCGGCTGCACCGTCCGCGGCCCGGCCCGGTGGGCCTACCGCCCCTGACCCGGCCCGGTGGGCCCTACTTCTCGCGCGGGGTCCACAAGTCGGTGATGCCGACGCCCAGTTTCGCCAGCAGGCGGCGCAGCAGCGGCAACGAGAGTCCGATGACGTTGCCGTGGTCGCCGTCGATGCCGTCGACGAACGGGGCCGAACGCCCGTCCAGCGTGAACGCCCCGGCGACGTGCAGCGGTTCGCCCGAGGCGACGTACGCGGCGATCTCGGCGTCGGTCGGCTCGCCGAAGCGGACCACGGTGGACGCCACGCCCGAGGTGTGACGGCCGGACTGCGTGTCCCACACGCAGTGGCCGGTCTGCAGGATGCCTGCCCGGCCGCGCATCGACTTCCAGCGCGCGGTCGCCTCCTCGGCGTCGGCCGGCTTGCCGTACGCCACGCCGTCCAGTTCGAGCACCGAGTCGCAGCCGATCACCAGGGCGCCGGCGACCTCGGGCCGGGCCGCGACCACGGACGCCTTCGCCTCGGCGAGCGCGAGCGCCAGTTCGGCGGGGGTCGGAGCGGTCACGGCGTCCTCGTCGACCCCGCTGACGATGACCTCGGGGTCGAGTCCGGCCTGCCGCAGCAGTCCGAGCCGGGCGGGGGACTGGGAGGCGAGAACGAGCCTGCGGCGTGGCTGATCAGTCATGCGGTCAGCGTAGCGAGACCCGGCCGGCCGGATTCGCCGGAGGCCGGACTCCCGGTCGGGCCGGTCTCACATGAGGCCGAGGATGATCATCGCGAACACCACGGCCAGTGCCATGAGGACGCCGAGCCGCCGCAACATGTCCTGCATGTCGCGCAGCTCCTTCGGCGGCTCGTTCTCCGGGTCGGACCACAGCATGTCTCCGATCGTGACTCCGGCACGGCTCCGGACGCCTGAGTACGCGTACTCATCTTGAGTAAAAGGGTCGCTGGTTCCATTAGATGGTCACCTCCTGCTACCGTTCCCGGCACCACTAAAGGGACTGTATTCCCATTAGGGAGTCCCCTGAGGAACTGGAGGGAACCGCTGTGTTCACCACCGCCTGGACCGCTTCTCCGCAGTCGCCCAGCACCGGCTTCACCCCCAACTGGTCGCAGGAGGGCTTCTGGCGCCAGTCCCTGCGGCAGGTAGTCCGCCTGTCCGCCGGCGGCGACCGCGTCCGCATCCGTCTGTCGAACGCGTACGGGACCTCGCCGCTGCGGATCGCGGGCGCGACCCTCGCCCGTACGGCCACCGGTGCCGGAGCCGGTGCCGCCGTGCGGGCCGAGCCCGTGCGGCTCACCTTCGGCGGGGCCGCGTCCGTCGAGATCCCGGCGCGCGGGAAGATCATCGGGGACGCGGCCGGGCTGGCCGTGGCGGCCGGGGAGTCCGTGACCGTCACCCTGCACCTCGACGCCGTCACCGGGCCCGCCACCTTCCACGCGCAGGCCTTCGCGACCAGCTACCGGGGCGCGGGCGACCTCCTGGCGGACACCGGGGGCGCGGGCTTCGACGAGACCACCGAGTCCTGGTACTTCCTGACCGCGGTCGACGTCTCAGCAGCGCGCACGGACGGCGTGGCGCTCTTCGGCGACTCGATCACCGACGGGTTCGGGTCCACGCCGGGCGCGAACCGCAGATGGTCCGACGCCCTCGCCGCACGCACCGGACGGCCCGTGCTCAACGCCGGCATCGGCGGGAACCTGCTGCTCAACGACTCCGCCTGGTACGGGGAGAAGGGCGTCCACCGGCTGGAGCGGGACGTGCTCTCCCTGGCCGGCGTCGACACCCTCGTGGTGCTGCTCGGGCTCAACGACATCGGGTTCAGCGAGGGGGCGGCGGAGCCCACGTATTGGCCCGCGCCGCGTGTCGAGGTGGATGAACTCATCGCGGGGCACCGGGAGTTGATACGGCAGGTGCGGGGTCGGGGGGTGCGGGTGGTGGGGGCGACGCTGTTGCCCTTCGGGGGGTCCGATCACTGGGGGGAGCGGGCCGCGAAGGTGAGTCACGAGTTCAACGAATGGGTTCGTTGCTCGGGGGAGTACGACGGCGTGGTCGATCTCCATCGGGCGCTCGCCGATCCCGTCGCGTCCGAACGGCTGCGGGGTGTTTACGACTTCGGCGATCACCTGCACCCGAATGATCTCGGGTACGAGGTGATGGCCGAAGCCGTGGGGGTGCTTCTTTGACTGCGGGTGCGTCGTGGCTGGTCGCGCAGTTCCCCGCGCCCCCAAGAGGGGGCTGCGCCCCCATCGGGGACCCGTCAGGCGGGCCAGAAGGTGTGGGCCCAGGACTGTGGGCCCGGGGACGGTAGGCGGGTTCGTGCTACTCGGGACGGGTCGGACCACGCGTCCCGGTTCTCCGCCGCGCCGGGCGGGGGTGTCTCCGCCGCCGCGGCGCGTGCTCTGACCACTGCCAGTGCGGCGGCCAGCTCCTCGGGGGTCGGGTTGCCCCGTACGACCTTGATGTTCATGAGACCGCTCCCGTTCTCGACGACCGGCGTACTGGCTACAGGGGGATGTTGCCGTGCTTCTTCGGCGGCAGGGACTCCCGCTTGGTGCGCAGCGCCCGCAGACCGCGTACGACGTGGGCGCGGGTGTCGGAGGGCAGGACCACCGCGTCGATGTAGCCGCGCTCGGCCGCCGTGTAGGGGTTGAGGAGCGTGTCCTCGTACTCCTGGATCAGGCGGGCCCGGGTCGCTTCCTGCTCCTCGGCGGGGGTGGCCGCGATGGCGCGGCGGTGCAGGATGTTGACCGCGCCCTGCGCGCCCATCACGGCGATCTGGGCGGTCGGCCAGGCGAGGTTGAGGTCCGCGCCCAGATGCTTGGAGCCCATGACGTCGTACGCGCCGCCGAAGGCCTTGCGGGTGATCACCGTGATCAGCGGGACGGTGGCCTCGGCGTACGCGTAGATCAGTTTGGCGCCCCGGCGGATGATGCCCGTGTGCTCCTGGTCGACGCCCGGGAGGAAGCCGGGGACGTCCACGAAGGTGAGGACGGGGACGTTGAAGGCGTCGCAGGTGCGCACGAAGCGGGCCGCCTTCTCGCTCGCGTCGATGTCCAGGCAGCCCGCGAACTGCATCGGCTGATTGGCCACGATGCCCACCGGCCGGCCCTCCACGCGGCCGAAGCCGGTGAGGATGTTCGGCGCGAACAGCGGCTGCGTCTCGAAGAACTCGGCGTCGTCCAGGACGTGTTCGATCACCGTGTGCATGTCGTACGGCTGGTTCGCGCTGTCCGGGATCAGCGTGTCGAGCTCGCGGTCCTCGTCCGTCGTCGTCAGGTCCGCCTCCTCGGGGAAGGCGGGCGGCTCGCTCAGGTTGTTCGACGGCAGGTAGGACAGCAGCGACTTGACGTACTCGATCGCGTCCTTCTCGTCGCCCGCCATGTGATGGGCCACGCCCGAGACCGCGTTGTGCGTGCGCGCGCCGCCCAGCTCCTCGAAGCCGACGTCCTCGCCGGTGACCGTCTTGATGACGTCAGGGCCGGTGATGAACATGTGCGAGGTCTGGTCGACCATCACCGTGAAGTCGGTGATGGCGGGGGAGTAGACCGCGCCGCCCGCGCACGGGCCGACGACCAGGCTGATCTGCGGGATCACACCCGAGGCGTGCGTGTTGCGGCGGAAGATCTCGCCGTACATGCCGAGCGCCGCCACACCCTCCTGGATGCGGGCGCCGCCGGAGTCGTTGATGCCGATGACCGGACAGCCGGTCTTCAGCGCGAAGTCCATCGCCTTCATGATCTTCTGGCCGAAGACCTCGCCGAGGGCGCCGCCGAAGACCGTGAAGTCCTGCGAGAACACGGCGACCGGACGGCCGTCCACCGTGCCGTACCCGGTCACCACGCCGTCCCCGTACGGACGGTTGTTCTCCAGGCCGAAGTCCGTGGAGCGGTGCTGGGCGAACTCGTCGAACTCGACGAAGGAGTCCTCGTCCATCAGCAGCTCGATCCGCTCACGGGCCGTCAACTTGCCCTTGGCGTGCTGCTTTTCGACGGCGCGTGCCGAGCCGGCGTGCGTCGCCTCGTCGATGCGGCGCCGCAGGTCCGCGAGCTTGCCCGCGGTGGTGTGGATGTCGATCTCTTGCTGCTGTTCCGGCTCGGACATCGGGATGCGGCTCCCTGCCTGCTCAGTGGGGACGTGAGGGTGAGGTGCTCAGAAGGGGGGTTGGGCTCAGATGGGGGATTGGCTACTCATCCGTAGCGTAGTGGCGTGCCTACCGTTCGGCAGTGCGGCGTTTACCACACCTAGGGTGGGTTGCATGACGCCGCGAGATGACTCAGACGCGAACAGCGACGCGCACCGCAATCCATGGTCCGACCTGGACCGTCCGCCGCTCAACGCCACGGCGCTGCGCCGCGCGCTCGTGCGCGACGAGGGACGTGACGGAGGGCGCGGCGGGCTCTGGTCCGACGTCCGGGTGGTCGCCCGTACCGGCTCCACCAACTCCGACCTCGTCGCCCTCGCCGTGGACGGCAAGGCCGCGGAGGGCACGGTCCTGATCGCCGAGGAGCAGGACGCCGGACGGGGACGCCTGGACCGGCAGTGGACGGCGCCCGCCCGCTCGGGCCTCTTCTTCTCCGTGCTGCTGAAGCCCACCGGGGTCCCCGTCGAACGGTGGGGCTGGCTGCCGCTGCTCGCCGGGGTCGCGATGGCGACGGGGCTCTCGCGGTCGGCCGGCGTGGACACGGCGCTGAAGTGGCCCAACGACCTGCTGGTGACGGTCGAGGGCCAGGAACGCAAGGTCGGCGGCATCCTCGCCGAACGCGCCGGGGCCGACGCGGTCGTCGTCGGCATCGGCATCAACGTCACGCTGCGGGCCGACGAGCTGCCCGTGCCGGGCGCCGGATCGCTCGCCCTCGCGGGCGCGGCGACCACCGACCGGGACACCATCCTGCGGACGGTCCTCCGCTCGCTGGAACAGTGGTTCGAGAAGTGGCGGAGTGTGGGGGGCGACCCGGCCGCGTCCGGCCTCCAGGACACCTACGCCGCCGGCTGCGCGACCCTCGGCCGTGCGGTACGGGCCGAACTGCCCGGGGACAAGTCGATCACCGGCGAGGCGGTCGCCCTCGACGGCGACGGACGACTGGTGCTGGCCACCGCGGAGGGCGTGCAGCAGCCGGTGGGCGCCGGAGACATCGTGCACCTGCGCCCGGCGGGGTCGCCGGGGAGTGAGTGACGGGCGCGTCCAGCGGGATTCCCGGGGGACGTGTGGCCGGTGCGCTCGGCGGGATCTGCGGGGGCACGTGTGACGGGCGCGTCCAGCGGGGTACGCGGGGCGTTCCGTGTGTTCGCCGTGTCGCGCGTCCGTTCGTGCTGGTGATGAGCAAGGGGCGCGGCCGGGCCGTACGACAGGGAGCGGGCCGGAGCGGGCCGCCGGACGTACGGGGACGGAGTGGGTCATGGGCCGTCCGGCCTCGGCAGTCGGGAGTGAGCCACAGCACACCTGCCGTAGAGTTGAGGCCGGTCGATACCTGACCGCGGCAGATCGGAAGGGCAGCAGGCGTGACGGTCGACGACAGCGGTTCGGGCACGGGTGACCCCGCCTCCGACGGGGAGCCCGGGCGTGCCGCCGGGTCTGTCGCCGACACGGCGGCCGCGCGGGTCGACCGCGCCGAGCTCCACGCGCGCGTGGAGGAAGAGGAACAGGACCCAGTGGACGCGCAGGACGGCCGGACCGACGTGCACAACGGCCGGGCGGACGTGCGGGACAGCCGCACCGACGTGCAGAACAGCCGGACGGGCGGGCAGGGCGGCCGGACCGACCAGCCCGGCGCCGAGTCCGACGACGATCCGCTCGCGCTCCGGCTCGAACAGCTCATCCTCGGCGCCGAGCGCCGCTACACCCCCTTCCAGGCGGCCCGCAGCGCGGGTGTCTCCATGGAGCTGGCCTCCCGTTTCTGGCGGGCCATGGGCTTCGCCGACATCGGCCAGGCCAAGGCGCTGACCGAGGCGGACGTCCTGGCGCTGCGGCGGCTGGCCGGTCTCGTCGAGGCGGGGCTGCTCAGCGAGGCGATGGCGGTGCAGGTGGCCCGTTCCACCGGCCAGACCACGGCCCGGCTGGCCGAGTGGCAGATCGACTCGTTCCTTGAGGGCCTCACCGAGCCGCCCGAGCCGGGCATGACGCGCACCGAGGTCACGTACCCCCTGATCGAGCTGCTGCTGCCCGAGCTGGAGGAGTTCCTGATCTACGTCTGGCGGCGCCAGCTCGCCGCCGCGACCGGGCGGGTCGTGCAGGCCGCGGACGACGAGGAGATGGTCGACCGGCGCCTGGCCGTCGGCTTCGCGGACCTCGTCGGCTTCACCCGCCTGACCCGGCGCATGGAGGAGGAGGAACTCGGCGAACTCGTCGAGGCCTTCGAGACCACCGCCGCCGACCTCGTCGCCGCCCACGGAGGACGGCTCATCAAGACCCTGGGCGACGAGGTGCTGTACGCGGCCGACGACGCCGGGGTCGCCGCCGAGATCGCGCTGCGCCTCATCGAGACGATGGCCAACGACGAGACGATGCCGGAGCTGCGCGTGGGCATCGCGTTCGGCACGGTCACCACGCGCATGGGCGACGTGTTCGGTACGACCGTGAACCTCGCCTCCCGGCTGACGTCGATAGCTCCCAAGGACGCGGTCCTGGTCGACGGGGCCTTCGCGGAGGAGCTGATCCGCACCGGCGACGCGCCCGCCTCCGAGGCCGTGGCCGTCGAGGAGGCCGTCGCCGCGGAGAAGGAGGGCGAGGAGCCGCCTGCGTACCGCTTCGGGCTCCAGCCGATGTGGCAGCGGGCGGTCCGTGGCCTCGGCGTGGTCGAGCCGTGGCTGATGAGCCGACGGGGCTGAGGGCTCGCCGCTCCTACGGGCCGCCGTCGATGCACAGGCCCACGATCGGTACGCAGACGGCGTCCGGCGGGCGCGGCGGCCGGGTCGGTGCCGAGGGCTCGGTGGCGGGCGGTGTGTGGGGTGCCGGCTGCCGTGCCGACTCCCGTGCGGGGGGTGGCTTGACGGGCACGGTGACCGGGACGGAGCGGGTGGGCGCGGGCGCGGGGTGGACGGCCGTCGGGGCCGTGGTCCCTGCCGGTGTCCGGCCCGGGGCCGTGGGGGTCGGTGGGTTCGTGCGTGCCGCCTCTCGTGCCGCTTCTCGTGCCTGTTCCGACGGTGTGGCGGAGGGGGAGGCGGCGGTCGTCGCCGGTCCGGTTCGCGGTACCTCGGGGACGGTGGACGCGCTGGGGTCCAGGTCCGTGGCCTCCACGCGTTCGCCACCCGCATGCGAGGGGGTGGGGACCGCCAGGCGCAGCATGCCGAGCGCGCCTGCGGCCAGGGCGAGGCCGCTGACCGTGAGGAGGGTGCGGTGGGGGCGGGGTTTGCGGTGGCGACCGCGGGGTGCTGCCGCTGTGGCCGTCGGGTCCGTCTGCGGTGCGGTGTGCGTGGGCGTGTGCGTCATGCTGATCCCTCCCCCGGTGGGCAGGTTATGCACGGGGGTGGGGGTGCGGGCGGTATGCGGCGACACGTCACTCGAACGGGGTTTTCCGCCCCCGCCGCCCCTACCCGTTCCCGTCCACGTATGGGGGCTTCGCCCCCTCGCCCCCTTTGTCCTCAAACGCCGGACGGGCTGGTGGGTAGCCTCTCCGGCGTTTGAGGAGCGGGGGTTCGGGGGCAGCGCCCCCGAGTCAGTGACGGGAACGGGTAGGGGCGGCGGGGGCGAGGAAACTACTCCCCGGGCCACTCCGGGCGGCGCTTCTCGTTGAACGCCGCAACCCCCTCCGCCCGGTCCCCCGAGAACGCGACCGACCGCCACGCCGCGTCCTCGATCTCCAGCCCGGCCCGGAGATCGAGCCCGTGCCCGAGCCGCAACGCCCGCTTGGCGGCCCGAAGCCCCACGGGCGAGTTCCCGGCGATCCGCGCGGCCAGCGCAACCGCCTCCGCCCGGTCCTGACCGTCCCCGACCAGCACGTCGACCAGCCCCAGCTCCCGCGCCTCCACCGCCTCCACCCGCCGAGCGGAGAAGATCAGCTCGGCGGCCCGCGCGGCGCCCACCCGGCGCGGCAGCAGCTGCGTACCGCCGCCGCCGGGGATGACGCCGACCGACACCTCGGGCAGGCCCACGACGGCCGTGCCGTCCGCCACGATCAGGTCGCAGGCCAGGGCCAGTTCGAAACCGCCGCCCAGCGCGAAACCGTGCACGGCGGCCACCGTCGGCATCGGAAGCTCCAGCACCCCGGTGTACGCCGCCCGCGCGACCGGCCGCTGGCGGACCAGCTCGGCGTCCGTGAGGGAGTTGCGCTCCTTGAGGTCGGCGCCGACGCAGAACGCCCGCTCGTGCGTCGAGGTCAGCACCACCACGCGTACGTCCCGGTCGGCGGCCAGCGCCTCGCAGGCCGCGGCGATCGAGCGGGCCATCCCGGACGACACGGCGTTCATGGCCTTGGGCCGGTCCAGGGAGAGTTCCGCGACGTACGGGGCGGGGCGCCGCACCGCCACGTACTCCCCGAACCGTCGCGCCGAGTCCGGGACGGCCTGATCCACCTGGTCCACCTGGTCCACCTGGTCCGCCCGGTCGGCCCCGCTGTCCTGCTCCGTCATGTCGCCGCTCCCCGGTTAACGTGGGTTAACTTCCGGGTCGATCATCCCAGCGGGCCGTCCCGGAGGGAACCCCTGTTCGCCGCGTCGACCTCTCATAGTCGTACAAACCTACCTAACCTAGGGTAATGGGTGGTGACGATGTGCGACTGAGGGCCGTGGTGGCGCTGGCCCAGGGCATGGCCGCCGCGCACGCCCCGCGTGAGTCGTGGCGCGCGGCGGCGGACGGGGCCCGCCTGGCGCTGGGCGGGAGCTTCGCCGCGCTGTCCGTGTGGGAGCGGCAGCTGGGGCGGCTGCGGGTCCTGGTGAACACGGGGGAGCGGGTCCCGGACGAGGAGGAGTTCCCGGAGTCGGAGACGTACCCCGTCCATCAGTTCCCCGAGATCACCGAGTTCCTGCACGAGCGCTGGGTCGGCGGCGGCGAGCCCAACGCCTGGGTCGAGACGGCGGACGGTCCGGCCGCCGGGGGCGCCGAGTACTGCCATCAGAGAGTGGCCGCGCTGCGGCGGCGCGGGCGCGGCTGCTGTGTCGTCGCGCCGATCGTGCTGCACGGGCGCGCCTGGGGTGAGCTGTATGTCGCCCGGTCGGCCGGTGAGCCCGTCTTCGGCCGTGCCGACGCCGACTTCGCGACCGTCCTCGCCTCCGTGGTCGCCGCCGGGATCGCGCAGACCGAACGGCTCGAAGAGGCACGGCGGCTCGCCTTCACCGACGCGCTGACCGGGCTCGCCAACCGCCGGGCCGTGGACGTGCGCCTGGACGAGGCCATCGAGTGCCATCGCGCGCAGGGAGTGGTCGTCAGCCTGGTGGTGTGTGATCTCAACGGACTCAAGCGCGTCAACGACACCCGGGGGCACGCCGTCGGCGACCGGCTCCTCGAACGCTTCGGGTCGGTGCTCTCGCTGTGCGGCGCGATGCTGCCCGGCACGCTCGCGGCCCGTCTCGGCGGTGACGAGTTCTGCCTGGTCGCGGTGGGCCCCGCCGCCGACGAGGTGGTCCGGGTCGGCGAGGAGCTGTGCCGCCGGGCCGGTGAGCTGGAGCTGGGGGAGGGGGTGGCGTGCGGGATCGCCTCGACCGGGGACCCCCTCGGGCCCGTCCGCTCGGCCCGCCGCCTCTTCCGCCTCGCCGACGCGGCCCAGTACCGGGCCAAGGCCGTACGCGCCACGAAGCCCGTCGTCGCCGGGCGTGAGGGCCCCGACGATCCCGTCGTACGCCTCGCCGACGCGCCCCCGCCCGCGGCGGCCGAACGGCGGCGGTTTCGCGGACGGCGGTAGGCAGCGCGCGAGCCTCGGTGCGAGGCCTCGGTGCAGGGCTTCGGTGTGAGGCCTCGGTGCAAGGCTTCCGAGCGAGGCCTCGGTGTGACGCAGAGGTAAGGACCCAACCCCGTATCCACTAGTGACATCACTGCATTCACTGCGTACGCTCCTGAATATGGATATGCACTCTGTGGTGGTGGGGACGAGCGGGGTCACCGCGTCCGACGTGCTGGCCGTGGCGCGCGGCGGCGCCCGCGTCGAGCTCTCCGGCGAGGCGGTGGCGGCACTCGCCGCGGCTCGCGAGATCGTCGAGGCCCTGGCCGCCAAACCCGAGCCCGTCTACGGCGTCTCCACCGGCTTCGGAGCCCTCGCGACCCGGCACATCAGCCCGGAGCTGCGGGCGCAGCTGCAGCGCAACATCGTGCGCTCGCACGCCGCCGGCATGGGGCCGCGCGTCGAGCGCGAGGTCGTCCGGGCCCTGATGTTCCTGCGGCTGAAGACCGTCTGCTCCGGCCGGACCGGGGTGCGCCCGTCCGTCGCGCAGACCATGGCCGACGTCCTCAACGCCGGGATCACCCCGGTCGTCCACGAGTTCGGCTCGCTCGGCTGCTCCGGCGACCTCGCCCCGCTCTCCCACTGCGCCCTGACCCTGATGGGCGAAGGGGACGCCGAGGGGCCTGACGGTGTGGTCCGCCCCGCCGGTGAACTGCTCGCCGAGCACGGCATCGAACCCGTCGAACTGCGCGAGAAGGAGGGGCTGGCCCTCCTCAACGGCACCGACGGCATGCTCGGCATGCTGATCATGGCCCTCGCCGACCTCGACACCCTCTACAAGTCCGCCGACATCACGGCCGCCCTCAGTCTGGAGGCGCTCCTCGGGACCGACAAGGTTCTCGCGCCCGAACTGCACGCCATCCGGCCGCACCCCGGCCAGAGCGCCAGCGCCGCCAACATGCTGGCCGTGCTGAAGGGTTCGGAACTGACCGGCCATCACCAGGACGACGCGCCGCGCGTGCAGGACGCGTACTCCGTGCGCTGTGCCCCGCAGGTCGCCGGCGCCGGGCGCGACACGCTGGCCCACGCCCGGCTGGTCGCCGACCGCGAGCTGGCGTCCGCCGTCGACAACCCGGTTGTGCTGCCCGACGGGCGCGTCGAGTCGAACGGCAACTTCCACGGCGCCCCGGTCGCGTACGTGCTGGACTTCCTCGCCGTCGTCGCGGCCGACCTCGGCTCCATCGCGGAGCGCCGTACCGACCGGCTCCTCGACAAGAACCGCTCGCACGGGCTGCCGCCGTTCCTCGCGGACGACGCCGGCGTCGACTCCGGCCTGATGATCGCGCAGTACACGCAGGCCGCCCTGGTCAGCGAGATGAAGCGGCTCGCCGTACCGGCCTCCGCCGACTCCATCCCGTCCTCCGCGATGCAGGAGGACCACGTCTCGATGGGCTGGTCGGCCGCCCGCAAGCTCCGCACGGCCGTCGACAACCTGACCCGGATCATCGCCATCGAGCTGTACGCGGCCACGCGCGCCGTCGAGCTGCGCGCCGGACTCACACCCGCGCCGGCCTCGCAGGCCGCCATCGCCGCCGTCCGGGCCGCCGGCGTGGCGGGCCCCGGGGCGGATCGTTTCCTCGCCCCGGACCTCGCCGCCGCGGACGCGTTCGTACGCTCCGGAGGCCTGGTCGCGGCCGTGGAACCGGTGACCGGCCCGCTGTCCTGACGGAATTCCCGATCGGCGGGGCGGGGCTGTCGCGTGCGTCACGGCAGCCCCGCCACTTCATGTGCTAGGGTTCATAGCGAAACGTTTTTGGTACCCATTAACTTGTGCGCCTGAAAGGATTCTCTCTCAGGCGCGTTTTGTTTTTCCGGTCATTTCCGGATGGGAGCCACACCTATCCAAGGAGAAATGACATGGCTACTGGCACCGTGAAGTGGTTCAACAGCGAAAAGGGCTTCGGCTTCATCGAGCAGGACGGCGGCGGCGCCGACGTCTTCGCCCACTACTCCAACATCGCCACCTCTGGCTTCCGTGAGCTGCAGGAGGGCCAGAAGGTCTCCTTCGACGTCACGCAGGGCCAGAAGGGCCCGCAGGCGGAGAACATCGTTCCCGCCTAATTCCGGGACGCGCATCACGCGAGCCGGGGCCCGCACCTTCGGGTGCGGGTCCCGGCTTGTGCTGTCCGTGTGTCCTTGAGCACGGGAAACCGTGAGCACGGAAATCCGTGCGGCCCAGGAAGGAATTCCCGATCCAGCATGACTCGATCCGAACGTCCTGAACGAACCGCCGGCGGGCGGCCGGCGAATTCCCGGGGTTCCCGCGGCTCTCGTGGCACACGCGGCGCAGGCCAGGCGGCCCCCGCGAACGGCGGCGGCAGAAACGTACGCAAGAAGCCCCTCGCGCAGGCCGCCCCGCCGCGCGAGTTCACCCTGCCGCAGACGCTCACGCCCGCGCTGCCCTCCGTCGAGTCCTTCGACGCGCTGGACATGCCGGCCGCGCTCAGCAAGACCCTCAGCGCCCAGGGTGTCACCGACCCCTTCCCGATCCAGGGCGCCACCCTGCCCAACTCCCTCGCCGGGCGCGACATCCTCGGCCGGGGCCGCACCGGCTCGGGCAAGACCCTCGCCTTCGGCCTCGCGCTGCTCGCCCGCACCGCGGGCCGCCGCGCCGAGCCCAAGGCGCCGCTCGCGCTCGTCCTGGTGCCCACACGCGAACTCGCGCAGCAGGTCACCGACGCGCTCACGCCGTACGCCACGGCCGTGAACCTGCGCCTGGCGACCGTCGTCGGCGGGCTCTCCATCGGCAAGCAGTCCGCCCTGCTGCGGCGCGGTGCCGAAGTGCTCGTCGCCACGCCGGGACGCCTGAAGGACCTGATAGACCGGGGCGACTGCACCCTCGCACAGGTGTCGATCACCGTCCTCGACGAGGCCGACCAGATGGCCGACATGGGCTTCATGCCGCAGGTCATCGGTCTCCTCAACCAGGTCGAGCCGGACGGCCAGCGCATGCTGTTCTCGGCGACCCTGGACAAGAACATCGACCGGCTCGTGCGGATGTACCTCACGGACCCCGTCGTGCACTCCGTCGACCCCTCCGCGGGCGCGGTGACGACGATGGAGCACCACGTGCTGCACGTCGCCGACGAGACCGACAAGAAGGCCGTCGCGATGCGGATCGCCGCCCGCGACGGGCGCGTGATCCTCTTCGTCGACACCAAGCGCTCGGCCGACCGCTTCACCAAGCGGCTGCTCGCGAGCGGCGTACGCGCCTCCGCCCTGCACGGCGGACGCTCGCAGCCGCAGCGCACCCGCACGCTCGACCAGTTCAAGAACGGTCTGGTGACCGCCCTCGTCGCGACCAACGTGGCGGCGCGCGGCATCCACGTCGACGACCTCGATCTCGTCGTGAACGTCGACCCGCCGACCGACCACAAGGACTACCTGCACCGCGGCGGCCGTACCGCCCGCGCGGGCGAGTCCGGCAGTGTCGTCACGCTGGTCCTGCCCGAGCAGAAGCGCGACATGACGCAGCTGATGGCCAACGCGGGGATCAATCCGCACACGGCCCGCGTCAGGTCCAGCGACGAGGAACTGGTCCGGATCACCGGGGCGCGGGAGCCTTCGGGCGTACCCGTCGTCATTCCCGTGCCGGAGCCCGCGGTCGCCCAGCCTGCGCAGGGGAAGTCGCGGGCGCGGCGGGGTGGTGGCGGGGGTGGCCGCGGCGCGGCTGCCGCCGGTACTCGGTCCTCCGGTACGCGGGCCGGTGGCGGCGGGGCTCGCAGCGGGTCCGGCGCCGGGGCGGCGGCCTCGCGTGGGCGCGGGGGTGCCGCAGCGTCGCGTACGCGCGGTGGACAGCAGGGTGGGCGTCGGTCCGCCTGAGGCTCCGCCTGAGAGCTCGGGGGGAAGTGTTGTGCGGCGGCTGCGCGTACGTAGTGGCCGGCCGCGCAGTTCCCCGCGCCCCTTGCGGGGCTCAGTACTCCGCCATGCGCTCCCTGCGCACCGAGTACACGACGAACCCCGCCCCCAGGGCCAGGAACAGCGTGCCGCCCGCCACGTACGGGGTCGTGTCGAAGCTTCCCGTGTCGGCCAGGCGGGTCCGCGTCTCCTCCGTGGTCGTGTCGTCGGTCGTACCGGTTTCCTCGGTGGCGGTCTCCGCGGACGTGTCCGTGGAGGTGTGCGCCGCGGTGCGGACCACCGTCGTGGTCGTTGTCCGTGTGCTGTGCTCCGCCGGCTTGTCGTCCGTCGCATTGGCGGACGGAACGAACCACAGGGCACCCAGGAGGGTCCCCGCGGCGGTGGCGGTCAGCAACGATCGACGTGCGGACACGGAATATCGATCCCCTTGTGACGCTGGCGAATTGGCCGTGTGGGGCGATGTTAGTGAAAGGTGCGGGTCACGGGAAAGTCACGGTGGCCAAGAGCCGTACGCTCCGATGTATGAGCACACCTGAGACATCACGTTTTGTGCGGTTGCACGTCGAATTGGTCGTCGAGGTCGACGACGAGAACGCGCTGACCAAGGCGGCGCTGGGCCGCATGGCCGAGGACGCCGAGATCCCGGCCGACGAGCGGGCCCACGCCGAGAGCACCGTGACGCACAACACGGCCGAGGCCCTCGCGTACCTCGTCGACCCGTTCGACCTGGTCGCGGACCTGCCCGGGGTCGAACTCGCGCAGGCCTCCTGGAGCAGCGAGCACATCGACTACGACCCCGATTCGCCGGATTGGGACCTGGACGAGGATGATGACGCCTCGGACGAGAAAGAAGCGACCGGCTGACACCGCTCGGGAGAATTCATGACCCCGGGCGGCAACCGCCGCCCGGGGTTCTGTCGTCTCAGGGGACGCAGTGACCGACACCCGCACCAGGCGTATCCCTGTGGATCGACGTGGCGTGCCCCACACCCGTGACGGATGTGGAACGGGACGAACCGGTCGTAGCGTTGATGGGTGTTACGGGGACTCTCGTGGTTCAGGGGATTCGGCAACGATGGAGAAGCGTGTGATGACGGACAGTAAGCGGCGCAAGGGCCTGACGGTCGCGTCCGCACTGCTCGGTGGGGTGCTGATGCTCTCTGCGTGCAGCGGAGGGGGCGGCGACAACCCCAAGGGCGACGACGAAGGGGACGGCTCCTCGCAGTCGAAGGTCGACGAGGCCGCGGCGAAGAAGACGTCCGAGGCCCAGATCAAGATCACGCCCAAGGACGGCTCCGACAACGCCTCCATCAACAACGCCGCCGCGGTCACTGTGACCAAGGGCACACTGAGCGACGTGACCATGAAGACGTCGGCCGGTGCCGCCGTCGAGGGCGAGATATCCGCCGACAAGAAGAGCTGGAAGCCCAGCGGTCAGCTGGAGCGCGCCACCGCCTACAAGATCGCCGCGACGGCCAAGGACGCGGACGGCCGCGCCGCCCACGAGAACGCGTCGTTCACGACGGTCTCCCCGGCCAACAGCTTCATCGGCAACTTCACGCCCGAGGACGGTTCCACCGTCGGCGTCGGCATGCCGGTCTCGATCAACTTCGACAAGGCGATCACGAACAAGGCGGACGTCCAGAAGGGCATCACCGTCTCCTCGACCAGCGGCCAGGAGGTCGTCGGGCACTGGTTCAACGCGAACCGCCTGGACTTCCGCCCCGAGGAGTACTGGAAGGGCAACTCGACCGTCACGCTGAAGCTGAACCTCGACGGTGTCGAGGGCGCCGACGGCGTGTACGGCGTGCAGCAGAAGACGGTCACCTTCAAGATCGGCCGCAACCAGGTCTCGATCGTCGACGCCAAGACGAAGACGATGAAGGTCACGCAGGACGGCAAGACGATCCGGACCATCCCGATCTCGGCCGGCTCGCCGGAGAACAAGACGTACCAGGGCCAGATGGTGATCTCCGAGAAGTTCAAGGAGACCCGGATGAACGGCGCGACCGTGGGCTTCACGGACGACGACGGCAAGGGCGAGTACGACATCAAGGACGTACCGAACGCGATGCGTCTGTCGAACTCCGGCACGTTCATCCACGGCAACTACTGGGGCGCCAAGTCCATCTTCGGCAGCGTCAACACCAGCCACGGCTGCGTGGGCCTGTCGGACACCAAGGGCGCCAACGACCCGAACACCCCGGGCGGTTGGTTCTTCAGCCACTCGATCGTCGGTGACGTCGTGGACGTGCGGAACACCGGTGACAAGACCGTCGCTCCGGACAACGGCCTCAACGGCTGGAACCTGGACTGGGCGGCGTGGAAGGCCGGTTCGGCCGTCTGATCCTTCGGCCCGAACACCTTTCGTCCCGGGGGCGGTTGCTCATCATGAGCAGCCGCCCCCGGCGTTTTCACAGCCTTCCCGGGGCCCGCACAGCCCGCTGGGGGGCCTTTCCGGGGTTCTGCACAGCCTTCTCATCCTTCTCTTATGCGGGGCTTATCCCGCCATCACACGCCGTCCCTAGCTTGCGGCCATGTTCTTCACCTATCTGAGGCGCGAACTGCGCCGCCGCAGAAAGGCGGCGCTCGTCGTCGCCTCCGGACTCGCCCTGGGCATCGCCCTGGTCATCGTGGTCAGCTCCGTGTCGTCCGGCATGGAGAAGGCGCAGGGCAAGGTCCTCCAGTCGCTGTACGGGCTGGGCACGGACATGACGGTCACCAAGGCGGCCCAGGCCCAGTCGAGCACGGGCGAGCGCCCGCGCTTCCAGTTCGACGCCCGGGACGGTGACTCCGACGAGGAGCAGAGCAGCGACCGCGTCATGGTGCAGGGCTTCCAGACCCTGGCGGCCGGCACGGTCTCCAAGGTCGATACGCAAAAGGGCGTCTCGGACGCCGTCGGCGGGCTCAGCCTCCAGGTCATCAAGGTCAGCGGCCAGTTCCAGCGGGGCGAGTTCCGGCAGGACCAGCAGCAGGGCGGCGGCGGTGGCAACGGGCAGGGCGGCGGCCCCGGTGCCCAGCAGTCCCCGCAGGGCCGCGTCGAGGGTGGCGGCGCCGACTTCGACGTCAACAACTACTCGGTGTACGGCACGGACGTCACCAAGCCGGACCTCGGCCCGCTGACCTCCTCGAAGATCACCAGCGGCCGTACGTTCAAGACCTCGGAGACCGACGCGAAGGTCGTCGTCGCCGACAAGTCCTACGCCAAGGAGAAGAAGCTCGCCCTCGGCGACACCGTCACCGTCAAGAGCGTCAAGTACAAGGTCATCGGCATCGCGACCCCCGACAGCGGGGACGCGGCGGCCAACCTGTACATCCCGCTCAAGCAGGCGCAGACGCTCAGCGACTCCAAGAACAAGGTCACCACGATCTACGTCAAGGCGTCGGACTCGCAGCAGATCGACAGCGTCAAGTCGACCATCCAGAAGAACATCGACGGTACGACGGTGACGACCTCCGCCGACCTCGCGGACACGGTGTCCGGGTCCCTGTCGACCGCGTCCGACCTCGCCTCGAACGTCGGCAAGTGGCTGTCGATCGCGGTGCTCGTGGCCGCGTTCCTGGTCGCGGGACTGCTCACCTCGTCGGCCGTGTCCCGGCGTGTACGGGAGTTCGGCACGCTGAAGGCGCTCGGCTGGAAGTCCGGCCGCGTCACCCGGCAGGTCGTCGGGGAGGCCGTCGTCAACGGGCTCGTCGGCGGTGTCCTCGGGATCGCGCTCGGCCTCGCCGGCGCGTACGCCGTCACCGCGATCAGCCCGACGCTCCAGGCCGAACTCGCCTCCACGGGCGGGGGCATGGGCGGCCCCGGCGGCGGGGGAGGCCCCGGTGGCGGCGGCATGGGCGGCCCGGCCCGCCAGGCGGCCTCCAAGGCCCTCGACGTGACCCTCACGGCACCCGTCGCCCTCAATACGATCGCCATCGCGGTGGGCCTCGCGGTGGCGGGCGGCCTCATCGCGGGCGCGTTCGGCGGCTGGCGCGCCTCCCGCCTCCGCCCGGCGGACGCGTTGCGCCGGGTCGAGTAGCCCCGCTCCTCTAGGGGCGCGGGGAACGGCGCGCTCAGCCACGTACCACCCGCACTTCCGACACGGCGGCCACCACCCCGCCCCTCCAGGGGCGCGGGGAACTGCGCGACCAGCCACGGACGGCCCGCACTTTCATCACGGTCCAGGAGTGACACAATGTACGAACTAAAAGGTATAACCAAGCAATACCGCCGCGGGAAAGAGACCGTCCACGCCCTCGCCGGCGTCGAACTGACCATCCCGGACGGCGACCGCCTGGTCATCCAGGGCCCCACCGGCGGCGGCAAATCCACCCTCCTCCAGATGCTCGGCGGCCTCGACCGCCCCACCTCCGGAAGCATCGAGCTCGACGGAACAGATCTCGCCAGATTGTCCGAGACCAAACTGACCGGCGTCCGCAGCGAGAACATCGGATTCGTATTCCAGAGCTTCAATCTCATTCCCACCCTTACCGCCCAGGAGAACGTGGAGACCGCCCTCGTACCGCTGAAGGTGAAGGTGAAGGAACGGCGGGAAAGGGCCGCCGCCGCACTGGAGTCCGTCGGGCTCGCCGAGCGGGCCGGGCATCTGCCCGCCGAGCTGTCCGGCGGCCAGCAGCAGCGCGTGGCCATCGCCCGTGCCCTGGTCAAGCAGCCGAAGGTGCTGCTCGCCGACGAACCGACCGGCAACCTCGACGAGTCGATGCGCGACGAGATCATGGACGTACTCGACACCATGTGGAAGGAGCACGGGCTCACTTTCATCATGGTGACGCACGATTCCGCACTCGCGAAAAAGGCCCCCAGGGTCGCCACGATCCGGAAGGGAAAGATCACCGTCAGGGAAAACGCGAACTCCTGACCCTCGTCTCGCTATTGAGCACCAGTTCACCCCCCGGCATACTGAGTATTCCGGGGGGTTACGCGCGAGCATGCGTACGGGATGTCCCCCGGCCGGATGAACGGGGGTTCATCCCGGACCTGATCTCCAGGGGGAGACTTGCGCAGACAAGTGAAAAGAGCGTGCACGGCCACGATCGCCGCGGCGGCTGCCGTGGCCCTGGCGGCGGGCATGACCAGCCCGGCGTCGGCGGAGGCCGGGCCTTCGGCCGCCGACCGGGCCGTACAGACCACGCCGAAGCACCGCGTCACCCTGATCACCGGCGACCGTGTCGTCGTCGACGCCAAGGGCCGTGTCCTCGGCCTTGAGCGGGCCAAGGGCCGCGAGGGGATACCCGTACAGATACGCAAGGCCGACGGGCACACCCTCGTCGTGCCGGCCGACGCGTCACGGCTGATAGCCGGCGGCAAGCTCGACCAGCGGCTCTTCGACGTCACCGAGCTGAGCTCCGCGGCCAACCGCAAGGCGCAGAAGCAGGGCCTCAAGCTGATCGTCGGCTACAGCGGCACGGCCGCGGCGGCGAAGGCGGACGTCCGCGAGGCCGGTGACACCGAGGTCCGCCGGACCCTGAAGTCGCTGAACGCGGACGCGGTGCTGACGCCCAAGGGCGACGCGCCCGACCTGTGGGCCGCGGTCACCGACACCCGCTCCGGCGGCGCGCGCACCGCCTCCGGCATCGCCCACGTGTGGCTCGACGGGGTCCGCAAGGCCAGCCTCGACAAGTCGGTTCCGCAGATCGGCGCCGACAAGGCGTGGGCGGCCGGCTTCGACGGCAAGGGCATCAAGGTAGCGGTCCTGGACACGGGTGTCGACGCGACCCACGACGACCTGAAGAATCAGGTCGTCGCGGAGAAGAACTTCTCCGCCGCCCCGGACGCGAGCGACAAGTACGGTCACGGCACGCATGTCGCGTCCATCGTGGCCGGTACGGGCGCCAAGTCCGCCGGCAAGTACAAGGGCGTCGCGCCCGGTGCCAAGCTGCTCAACGGCAAGGTGCTCGACGACAGCGGTTACGGCGACGACTCCGGCATCCTCGCCGGGATGGACTGGGCGGCCGAACAGGGCGCCGACGTCGTGAACCTCAGCCTGGGCGGCGGGGACACCGCCGACATCGACCCGCTCGAAGCGCAGGTCAACAAGCTGTCCAAGGAGAAGGGCATCCTCTTCGCCATCGCCGCCGGCAACGACGGCGACTTCGGCGAGCAGACGATCGGCTCCCCGGGCAGCGCGGAGGCCGCGCTCACCGTGGGTGCCGTCGACGACAAGGACAAGCTGGCCTCGTTCTCCAGCCGGGGCCCCGGCCTCGACGGGCAGATCAAGCCCGACGTGACCGCGCCCGGTGTGGACATCACGGCCGCCTCGGCCCCGGGCAGCGTCATCGCCAAGGAGGTCGGCGAGAAGCCGGCCGGCTACGTGACCATCTCGGGTACGTCGATGGCCACCCCGCATGTCGCGGGCGCCGCGGCGATCCTCAAGCAGCAGCACCCCGACTGGACGTACGCCGAGCTCAAGGGCGCGCTGACCGGCTCCGCGAAGGGCGGCGCGTACACCCCGTTCCAGCAGGGTTCGGGCCGCATCCAGGTCGACAAGGCCATCAAGCAGACGGTGGTCGCCAGCCCCTCGTCGGTGAGCTTCGGCGTCCAGCAGTGGCCGCACACCGACGACACCCCGGTCACCGAGAAGGTCACGTACCGCAACCTCGGGAAGAGCGACGTCACGCTGAGCCTCGCGGTGGCGGCCACCGACCCGAAGGGGCAGGCCGCTCCGGCCGGTTTCTTCACGCTCGGCGCCAAGACGCTGACCGTCCCGGCGGGCGGCACGGCCTCCGCCGACCTCACGGTCAACACCAAGCTGGGCGGCACGCTCGACGGCGCCTACTCCGCGTACGTGACGGCAACCGGCGGCGGCCAGAGCGTACGCACGGCGGCGGCGGTGCAGCGCGAGGTGGAGTCGTACGACCTCACGCTCAAGTTCATCGACCGTGACGGCAACGCGGCCAAGTACTACAACGCCAACCTCTCCGGGGTCTCCGGGCTCTCCAAGGAGAAGTGGTACTCGCCCTACGACGCGTCCGGCACCGTCAAGGTCCGCGTCCCGAAGGGCGGTTACATCCTCGACTCGGCGTTCTTCGTCGACCCCGAGGACTTCGCCAAGGGCGCCGACTGGGTGGCCCAGCCGAAGCTGAGCGTCACCAAGAACGCCACGATCACGGTGGACGCGCGGACCGCCAAGCCGGTGGACATCACCGTGCCCGACGCGGCGGCCACCTCGGAGTTCGCCTCCGCCGACTACACGGTGGACGTCGGCAACAGCAGCTACTCGTTCGGCTGGTGGCTCGACACGTACGCCAACTTCCGTGCCGCGCACGCCGGTCCGCAGATCACGGACGGCTCGCTGTACCAGCAGTGGGACGGCCACTGGGCCAAGCCCGCCGAGGAGTACGACACCACCGCCGGAGCCAAGGTCAAGCAGCTCGCCACCGGCTACACCAAGCACTACAAGGCGAGCGAGCTGGCCACGGTGAAGACCGGCCTGGGCGCCTCGGCGAGCGGCAAGAAGGGCGCGCTCACCGCCTGGGGCTCGCTGCCCGGCAGCTCCGGCTCCTCCGCGATCGGTATCCAGCAGACACTGCCCGGCACGCGGACGGTGCACGTGTCCACCGCGGGCGGGGTCAAGTGGAACCTCGAATTCGAGCAGCACGGCGGAGTCGACGAATGGGGCTGGCCCATCGTCGAGGCCTACTACACGCTCGGCACCCCGCAGACGTGGAAGGCCGGCACGAGCTACGAGAAGACCTTCAACACCGCGGTCTTCGGCCCGCGCCTGAGCTCCTCCTTCGGCCTCTACCGCGAGGACAACGGCATCTACGGCTACCTGCCGCTGTTCGCCGACGGCAAGACCCACTCCGGTTCCTCGCTCTACTCGTCGGTCACCACGACCCTCTACCGCAACGGCGCCAAGGTCGGCTCGAACAGCGACCCGCTGGTCGGGGACGGCATCTTCAAGGTCCCGGCCGGTGACGCCGCGTACAAGCTGACGACCTCCGTCAAGCGGACCGTCAAGGTCGCCGCGGCCTCCACCCGCGTCGACGCCAGCTGGACCTTCCGCTCCAAGAAGGCCGACCTGGCCAAGCTGCCCGCGTCCTCGATCCGCTTCGACGCGGCCGTCGGCCTGGACAGCAGGGCCCCGGCGGACAAGAAGGTCTCCGTCCCGGTGACCGTCCAGGGCTCGGCGGCCGGCTCGAACCTGAAGTCCCTGGCCGTGTACGTGTCGTACGACTACGGCCAGACCTGGAAGAAGGTCACCGTCAAGAACGGCAAGATCGCGATCACCAACCCGGCCAAGGGCAAGGGGATCTCGTTCCACGCCAAGATCGCCGACAAGAAGGGCAACAAGTCGACGATCTCGATCTACAACGCGTACTACGGGAAGTGACCCAAGGGTCGCCCACTGACCGCTGACGCGTAAGAACGGCCCGCCGGAAGCAGAGCTGCCGGCGGGCCGTTCGGGTATGCGGGAGGTATGACCGCGCACACCGTTGAATACATCCGCTACCTCATCCCCGAGGAGCAGTCGGCGCTGTTCCTCGCCGCGTACTCCCGGGCCGCCTCGCACCTCGCGGCCGCCCCGCAGTGCGTCGACTACGAGCTGGCCCGCTGCGAGGACGACTTCCAGCACTACGTGCTCCGCATCACCTGGACGTCGACCGAGGACCACGTCGAGGGATTCCGTGAGTCCGAGCTGTTCACCGACTTCGTCGCCGAGATCGGCCCCTTCACCCGGTTCGTGGAGGAGACACGCCACTACAAGCCGACGGCGGTACGGGGGACGGGGGCGGCCGTGCCCACGCTGTACGCCTGGGCCGGGGGCGCCGAGGCCTTCGGCCGCCTGACCGAGGTGTTCTACGACAAGGTCCTCAAGGACGACGTCCTGGCCCCCGTCTTCGAAGGGCTCGCCGCCGAGCACGCGGCGCATGTGGCGTCCTGGTTCGGGGAGGTCTTCGGAGGGCCGCCGGTCTACTCCGAGACGCAAGGAGGGCACGGGCACATGGTCGCCAAGCACCTCGGGAAGGGGATCACCGAGGTGCAGCGGCGGCGGTGGGTGAACCTGCTGCAGGACGCGGCGGACGAGGCGGGGCTGCCGTCCGATGCGGAGTTCCGGTCCGCGTTTCTCGCTTACGCGGAGTGGGGGACGCGGTTGGCTGTGTATTTCTCGGGCCCGGACGCGGCGCCGCCGGCCGAGCAGCCGGTTCCCCAATGGACGTGGGGTGCGGCCCCGCCGTACCGTGCCGGGGCTTGAGGTGGGCGATTTCGGCTGCGGGTCCGGTGGGGGCGAGCCCAAAGGATTGCGCAGTTCCCCGCGCCCCTAGAAAGTGCGGGCCGGTGGGGGTGGGCCGCGCAGTTCCCCGCGCCCCTTTGGGGCGGGGGCTTTTTTAGCCTCTCCGGCGATTGAGGAGTGGGGGTTCGGGGGCGGAGCCCCTGAGGTGGTGACGGGACGGGTAGGGGCGGCGGGGGCGAGGAAAAAAGCTACTGCCCCGGCGCCGACGCGCCCGCCCGGACCGCGTCCGTGCCCCAGCTCGCCAGCAAGCGGAGCGCCTCGGCAGAGGCAGACCCCGGCTCCGCGTGATACGTCACCATCGACAACTCCTCGTCGTCGACGAGCTTGAACGTCTCGAAGGACAGCGTCAGCTCACCCACCAGAGGATGATGCAGCCGCTTCACCCCATGACTCTTCTCCTTGACGTCATGCGCCGCCCACAACCGCCGGAACTCCTCACTCTTCACCGACAGCTCCCCGACCAGCGCCGACAACCGCGGATCGTCCGGATGACACCCCGCGTCCATCCGCAGAAAACTCACCATGTCGGACGCCTTCTGCTCCCACTCCACGAACAGCTCGCGGTACTCGGGCCGCAGGAACACCATCCGCGCCCAGTTCCGCTCCTGCGCCGGCAGCTGCGCCCAGTCCCCGAAGACCGCCGCGGACATCCGGTTCCACACGAGGATGTCCGAACGCCGCCCCACCACATACGCGGGCACACTGTCGAAGGTGTCGATCAGCTGCCGCAGCGGCACCCGCACCTGCTGCGGCCGGGCCGACACCTTCTTCTTGTGCTGCTTGGGCTTCGCGAGATGCGTCAGATGCGCGTGCTCGGCGCCGCTCAGCCGCAGGGCGCGCGCGATCGAGTCGAGCACCTCCGCCGACACGTTCCGCCCGTTGCCCTGCTCAAGGCGGGTGTAGTACGCCACGGACACCCCGGCCAGCTGCGCCAGCTCCTCGCGGCGCAGCCCCGGCACCCGGCGGTGCCGCCCGAAGTCCGGCAGCCCCACGTCCTCCGGCTTCAGCCGGGCCCGGCGGGTGCGCAGGAACTCGCTGAGCTCGGCGCGCCGGTCCAGCCGCCGTCCCGGTTCCTGGCCGGTTTCGCCGGTGGGCTCCTGAGAGGGCTGTTCGTCCATACGTCCAGTATTCACGCTGCTACACGGTCGTACGCCTGCGAGCCTGCCCCCGCCAGTAGTAGGACCGGCGAACGTACGAAACACCGTGGTCTGGGTGAAAGCAGGCAGACGGAGCAGGCTGGACGCCGTACCCGGCCGGAAGGCAGGCCGGGCACGGATCCACTCCTGAGGAGAACCCTCCGCATGACCACTGTCGCCGCATACGCCGCCCCCGCCGCCAAGGCTCCGCTGGAGCGCACCACCATCGAGCGTCGCCCGGTCGGCGAGCAGGACGTCCTGATCGAGATCAAGTTCGCCGGTATCTGTCACTCCGACATCCATCAGGCCCGCGAGGGCTGGGGCGAGGCCATCTTCCCGATGGTCCCCGGCCACGAGATCGCCGGCGTCGTCACCGAGGTCGGCTCCGGTGTCACCAAGTTCGCCGTCGGCGACCGTGTCGGCGTCGGCTGCATGGTCGACTCCTGCCGCGAGTGCGAGAACTGCAAGGCGGGCCTTGAGCAGTACTGCGTCAAGGGCAACACCGGCACGTACAACGCCGTCGACCGCAACGGCGAGAACACCTACGGCGGCTACTCGACCCACATCGTGGTCGACGAGGCCTTCACCGTCCGTATCCCCGAGGGCATCGCCCTCGACGAGGCCGCGCCGCTGCTGTGCGCCGGCATCACCACGTACTCCCCGCTCAAGCACTGGAACGCCGGCCCCGGCAAGAAGGTCGCGATCCTCGGCATGGGCGGCCTCGGGCACATGGGCGTCAAGATCGCGCACGCACTCGGTGCGGAGGTGACCGTGCTCTCGCAGTCGCTCCGGAAGAAGGACGACGGGCTGAAGCTGGGCGCCGACCACTACTACGCGACCAGTGACCCGCAGACCTTCGAGGAACTGCGGGGGTCGTTCGACCTGATCCTCTCGACCGTCTCCGCTCCGCTGGACCTGGACAAGTTCCTGTCCCTGCTGCGGACCGACGGGGCGTTCGTGAACGTGGGCGCGCCCGAGGAGCCTGTTTCCCTGAACCTGTTCTCCGTGATCGGCGGGCGCAAGACCCTTGCCGGGTCGGGGATCGGGGGGATTCGGGAGACGCAGGAGATGCTGGACTTCTGTGCTGAGCACGGGTTCGGGGCGGAGATCGAGCTGATCTCCGCGGCTGAGATCAACGAGGCGTACGAGCGGGTGCTTGCCAGTGATGTGCGGTACCGGTTCGTGATCGACGCGGCCACGATTTAGCTCCGCTGGGGTGCGTTGTCGTGTGCGGGTCCGTTGTGGCTGGTCGCGCAGTTCCCCGCGCCCCTTAAAAGCAAAAGACTGCGCCGTTCCCCGCGCCCCTGAAGGACGAGAGGCCGCGCCGTTCGCCTTGCCTCTAGAAGCAAAAGACTGCGCAGTTCCCCGCGCCCCTGAAGGCCCGTGCCCCTTGTGCCCCCACCGGGTATCCCGGTGGGGGCACTGGCGTACACGTACAGGCCCTAGCGTGGAGGTGTACGGGAGCATGGAATGTGCCGAGCAGCCGGCGAACCGAGGAGGTCCGCACGATGACCGTCGAGCTGAACCACACGATCGTCGCAGCCCACGACAAGAAGACGTCCGCCCGCTTTCTCGCCGACATCCTGGGCCTGGAGGTGAGCCCCGCGTACGGCCCCTTCATCCCCGTGAAGATCCCGAACGGGGTGACCCTCGACTACATGGACGCCGTCGGGTCCATCCCGCCCCAGCACTACGCGTTCCTGGTCTCGGAGGACGACTTCGACACGATCTTCGCCCGGGTCCAGGACGCCGGGCTCACCTACTGGGCGGACCCGCACCACCACCGCGTCAGCGAGATCAACACGAACGACGGCGGTCGCGGCACGTACTTCGAGGACCCGAACGGCCACAGCCTGGAGATCCTCACCCGGCCCTACGGAAGCGGGACGCGGGGGTAGGCGGGGCAGCCGGCACGCCTACTATGTGCTTTTCGGCTGCCATTGTCCTGGGGAGGGCCTGCAGCGCATGTCTCGTCGCTCTACTGGTTTCGTCGGCGTGTGGGCTGAAGTACAACGGCAGCAGCAGCGCCAGCTGGAAGTCGAAGCCAGGCAGCGCAGGCGGGCGGAACAGCAGACGCTCGCCTACCAGCGCCGAGCGGCCCAGAGCCACCGCCAGTACCGGCAGGCCGAGGCGCAACGCCGTACCGACGAACTGGACGCGCAGGTCGCCTCGTTGCAGGGCCTGCTCGCCGCGGGCTGCCGGACGCCTCCCTTCCGGGCGTCCTCGCTCCTGCGGCGCGAGGAGGTCGAGCCCTTCGCCCCGGGGCCGCTGGCCCAGCCGGTACGCATGCCGGATGCCAACCAGTACCAGGTGCAGAGCGGCTGGACCGCGAACCGCCGGGCCCAGGCGCAGGCCGAGGCCCGGGCGCGCTTCGAGCACGACTGGCACGCCGCCCAGGCCGCCGAGGCGCACCGGCAGCAGCAACTGGCCGCCTACCAGCGGCAGTACCAGCAGTGGGCCGACGCCCAGCTGGCCGACGTACGCCGTCACAACGCGGACGTCGCCGACGTGGTCGAGGGCGTCCGGCGGCTGGACCCCGACGCGGTGATCGAGTACTTCTCCGCCGCTCTCTACGCCTCCACGGCATGGCCACAGGACCTGCCGCGCCAGGTCGCGGCGGCCTACGACCCGGCGGCCCGCGAACTGGTGCTGGACTGGGAACTGCCCGGCTTCGGCATCGTCCCCGAGGTCAAGTCCGTCCGGTACGTGGCCCAGAGCGACCAGGACAAGGAGAGCCCGCGGCCCGTGAGCCAGCGGCGGGCCCTGTACCGGGACGTCCTCGCGCAGTGCATGCTGCTCGTCCTGCACGAACTCTTCGCCGCGGACGAACTGGGCGCACTCGAAGCGGTGACCCTGAACGGATTCGTGGACGGACACGACCCGACCACGGGCCGGCCGGGCCAGATCTTCCTCGCGACCGTCATGGCCTCCCGCTCGTCGTTCCGCGAGCTGCACCTCGCGCAGGTGGAGGCGGGCAGCTGCCTGTCCGACGCGCTGCGAGGACAGCTCTCGGCCCGGCCGGACCAGCTCACTCCGGTACGTACGGGGCGGCGGCCGCAGGACGTCGGCAACCGTGTCGTCGCCCACGGCGGCGAAGAGGAACCCGACCTGTACGCCATGGACCCGATCGCCTTCGAGAACCTCGTCGCCGAGTTGTTCCGGGCCATGGGGATGCAGGCGGTGACGACCCAGCGCTCCGGCGACGGCGGCGTGGACGTCGACGCGCTGGACCCGGCACCGATCCGGGGCGGCAAGATCGTCGTACAGGTCAAGCGGTACCGCAACACCGTGCCGCCCACCGCCGTACGCGACCTGTACGGGACCGTGCAGGACGCCGGGGCCAACAAGGGTGTCCTGGTGACGACTTCGGGCTTCGGCCCCGGCTCGCACACCTTCGCGGGCGGCAAACCGCTGGAACTCGTCTCGGGCCCCCAGCTCGTCGACCTGCTGCACCGGCACGGGCTGCGGGGGCGGCTGGGGGACGGCGGCCGGGCGGGCGGCGGCGCCACGCGGTCGGCGGGGGAGCCGGGGACGGCGGGGTCGGCGGGGGCGGTGGCGCCGGACACCGGCGACCGGCTGCCCGACGACTACAACGTCCTCGGCATGTCGTGGAGCGGAAGCGTCGCCCTGGACGTCTGCGCGCTCGTCTGCGAAGGCAACCGCGTCCTCAGCGACGAGCACTTCGTCTTCTTCAACAACCCGCGGACGCCCGACGGTTCGGTACGCACCCTGCCCGCCACCGGGTCCGACAAGGCCGCGATCTGCGTGTCCTTCGACGGGCTGCCGGCGCGGGCGGACCGGTTCGTCCTCGTGGCCGCGGTCGACCCCGAGGTCAACCCGGACGCCGACCTCTCCGGGTTCACCGACGCCCGTATCCGGCTGCTCGACCCGGAGATGTCCGAACTGGGACAGCTGGAGGTCTCCGACGGGCGACCGCGCGAGACCGCGCTGGTGCTCGGCTCCTTCCGCCGACGGGCGGGCGGCGACTGGGACTTCGTCCTCGGCGGCAAGGGCTACACCGGGGGGCTGATGGAACTCGTCCAGGACCATGGCATAGAGGTGGAGTAGCCGGTCTATCGGGCTATGGCCCGGTCCCGGTCCCGGTCCCGGTCCCGGTCCCGGTCCCGGTCCCGGTCTCGTTCCCGGGCCTCGTGGGTTTCCTGTGCTTCGACGAGCTCGTCGCCGTGCTCGGTCACCCAGCGGCCGAGCGCCGCCATCGGGCCCTCGACCAGGCTCCGCCCCAACGCGGTCAGGGCGTACTCGACGCGCGGCGGCGCCTCGTCGTGGGCCCGGCGGTCCACCAGGCCGTTGGCGAGGAGGCGGCGCACCGTCTCGGTCAGCACCTTGTCGCTGATGCCGCCGATCGCGGCCCGCAGATCACGGCGCCGGCACGGTCCCGTGCGCAGGGCCGCCAGGACGACGGGGTCCCAGGTGTGCGCGAACAGATCGGCGGCGGCCCGCAGCCGGCAGTCGGCGACCAGTTCGTAGCAGTGTGCGTAGTCATCGGTCATGTCCGCTTCCCCGTCCCCGCCCCGCCCCCGCTTCCGCGTCAGCCCGCTCCGCCATCATCGCGCATCGGTCGCGCACCGATCGGTGCGCGACGTGCTCCCTACCGTGGCTACCCGATCGGCAGCGGACGACGACGGTTCGAGAGGTGGAGGTGGCGACGATGCGTATCGGAATCCTGGGAACGGGAACACTGGCGGCGGCCCTGGGGGAGGGCTGGATCCGGGCGGGGAACGAAGTGTGGATCGGCGGACGCTCGCAGGCCAAGGCGGACAAGCTCGCCGAGCGGCTGGGGCGACTGGGGAGCCGGGGGCGTCCGGGGCAGGCGGCGTTCGCCGTCACCCCGCGGGAGGCGGTCACGGACCGTGACGCGGTGCTCCTCGCCGTGTCGTGGGACGGCGTCGGGGACATGCTGGGACTGGCGGGCGCGGCCGACGGCCTACTCGCGGGCACGCCTCTGATCGACCCCACGAACGCCGTCGCGCACGGCGTCGGCGATCTGCTCACCGAACGCGGCGAGTCCATGGCGATGCGGATCGCCGGGCTCGCACCGGGCGCCCATGTGGTGAAGGCGTTCCACCTCTTCCCCGCCGGCCTGTGGACAGGCCCCGCCGCCGACGGCCGGCCCCGGGCGACCGTGGCGATGTGCGGCGACGACCCGGCGGCCCTGCGGGTCGTCGGCGAGCTGGTGAGCGATGTCGGCGGAGCCCCGGCGACTCTGGGAACGCTGGGGCGGGTCCGCCAGCTGGAGGAGGTCGCGGGCTTCGTGATAGGCCTCGCGTTCGCGGGCGTCGACCCCAACTCCGCGATCCCCAAGGTGCCTTGAGGCGGCGACGGGCATACGGGGTGTCCCCCGGGACCGCCGGGTCGTGACCGGCGGTGTGCCCCCGAGGCCCTCGCCAAGGGGGAACGGGGTGGTGATACTCCTTGCTCTCTGTCACGTGCCGCGTGCTCAGCCCGGCGGCTCGGGTCGTCATCCCGGTCCGTCGTCCTGGCAACGGTTTCCGCACGCCGGTTTCCGCACGGAGGAACGGTGTCCGCGTTCGCGCCCGCGACTGCCCTGGCTCCCGCGCCCGCGCCCGTGCCCGTGACCCTGTGACCTCGTGACCTCGTACAGACATCACTTCTGCATTCCTGGAGACGCATCCGATGAAGCTCGCCAAGCGACTTGTCCTCACCACCGCGGCACTCGCCGCCGTGACCGCCGGCACCCTCTCCGGCGCCGCGGCCGACCAGGCCGCGGACTCGCAGCCCGTACGGGTCGGCGTCGACGTTCCCGACGCGCTGAAGGTCCCGGACGGCAACCGGCTCACCGGTGTCTTCGCCGCCACCGGCGTCCAGACGTACACCTGCACCGACGGTGCGTGGAAGCTGCTGGAGCCCGCCGCCACGCTGTCGGTGAAGAGCGACCGGCACCACCGCCCGGTCGCCCTCCACTCCCGCGGACCCGTCTGGGTGTCCACGGTGGACGGCAGCGCCGTGAACGCCGCCGCCGTCGCCACCTCGCCCAAGACCGGCACCATCCCCGAGCTGCTGCTCAAGTCCACCGCCACCCGCGGCACGGGCGTCTTCGCCGACGTCTCCTACATCCAGCGCCTCGCCACCGACGGCGGCGTGGCCCCCGCCACCGCCTGCACCGGCACCGAGCAGATCGGCGTCCCGTACTCGGCCACGTACACCTTCTGGAAGCCCACCGCGTGACGGCCTCGTGACGGCCTGCAGCAGCGGGGGTCCCTGCCCCCGTTCGACCAGGTATGGAATCGCCCGGAACCCTCGTGCGTTGAGGGGTGTGGGCATGGACGCAGGTGGTGAGCGAGCCGAGCGGCCCGAGTGACCGAGCTGACTGACATTTGGAGGGGCCGCAATGGCTGCGCAGACACAGAGGGCCGTGCTGGCGGGCGGATGCTTCTGGGGGATGGAGGACCTGATCCGCCGACTCCCCGGCGTGACGGCGACCCGGGTCGGATACACCGGGGGCGACGTACCGAACGCGACGTACCGCAACCACGGCACGCACGCGGAGGCCATCGAGATCCTCTTCGACCCCGCGGGCACCGATTTCCGTACGATCCTGGAGTTCTTCTTCCAGATCCACGACCCGAGCACCAAGAACCGCCAGGGCAACGACCTCGGCCTCAGCTACCGCTCGGCGATCTACTACGTGGACGACGAGCAGAAGCGGATCGCCGAGGACACGATCGCGGACGTGAACGCCTCCGGACTGTGGCCGGGCGAGGTCGTCACCGAGGTGGAGCCGGTCGGCCCCTTCTGGGAGGCCGAGCCCGAGCACCAGGACTACCTGCAGCGTTACCCGGACGGCTACACCTGCCACTTCCCCCGCCCGGGCTGGCGCCTACCGGCCCGCACGGAGGGCTGACCGCTAGGGGAGCCCTGCCGGCCACGGGCGGTCTGACCACCAGAGGGCCCGCCGACCACACCACGTGTGGTTGACGGGCCCTTCTTCTGGTGCTCAGCCTGGTCCTCTCGGTTGTCGACCCTCTCCTGCGGCCCGGCCGTCACTCTGCCGGCAAGAGCCGTGTTCGTCCGTCTCCGCAGGCACCTGCGCCACTACGAAAGAGGTGCTTCCTAGCCCGGCGCATCGGCGAGACGTCGACCCTGATGTTGTGCGCCTGACATGCGACGGCGTGAAATTCCGCTTGTATCGGCGCCGCTTCTGCACTCGATTCAGTTCACCAAGCGGTTTTTGAGTCGACGTTCGCGGGAAATCCTGGGTTACTGCTGGCTAGGGCGTGAGGCCCTACAAGACGGAGCATGGTGTGATGGCCCGAATCGGTCTTGGTCGCGTTTCCCTCAATTTAGCGCTGATTTTTGTGGCTTCCATTGTCGGCTCGGTAGGAATAACTGTGGCCCTGGTGCGGATCCCGTGGTTCCAGTCAGTCGAAAGCGGAAATGCCGGTCAAGCATACGGGGCTGCGGCTGCCACTGCTTCTGTGGTCGTGCTTGTGTTTATCGCTCGCACGTTTCAGCAGCAGGCCGAGGAATCGCGTATTCATCGGGAAGAGTCTCGTATGTATTGTCAGGTGCTGGAAGGGCAGCGAGCGGAATTGGCCCTGCAGCGCGAGGCAACACACAAGCAGGGTGAGAGTGCGCGATGCAGTGCGGAAGCCGCGTTACGGGCACAGCATCAGAGGCTGCTGGAGTTGGCTTTGCGTGACCCCCTTCTGATGGAGGTGTGGCCCAGTCACGACCCGACGCTGCCGCAGGAGCGTAAGCGCCAGTACATGTACGCGAACCTGATAATTTCGCACCATTACATGTGCCACACGGGAGGGAGTTTCACTGAGGAGGAGATATCGGTCAGCCTCAGGCACATATTCAGCGCGGCGCTGATGCGAGAATTCTGGGAGTGGTCCAGCAGTCACCGGCAGCGAACGATAATCCCTGCGGGCAGTATGGCCAAGTTCTATGCGGTAGCAGAACAAGCCTATCTGGAAAGACTTCCTTAGATGACAGCGCGGTCCGACGTATGACTGGTCGGGCCGCGCTATGGTTCTATCAGTTCATTCCCCACCCGGTTCTTTCGATAACTTCGCGGGGAACTACTACGAGCTCCTCACCCTCGCCGATTCGCGAACCAGGAGGAAGTGATTTTCGGAGCTCGCTGGATGCCGTACGTCCGATAAATGCGAAGTCGCCAGTGGTCGTAGAGAAAACTGCCGGGCAATTAGCGTCTGACAGGCATGAATCCATCGTGGAGTCCAGCCGTCTTTCGATTTGCATGTTGGTTATGCCTCTCTTTTATCTTTGCAGGGAACGACCTTCCCGTCTCATGCGCTCCTCAATCCAGGTGATGCAAAACGATCTTATTGACTTGAGTATCGACAAGTGTACTTAGCGATGCTGAA
The DNA here is from genome assembly GCF_042728395.1 of Streptomyces sp. NPDC060205. Taxonomy (NCBI): domain Bacteria; kingdom Bacillati; phylum Actinomycetota; class Actinomycetes; order Kitasatosporales; family Streptomycetaceae; genus Streptomyces; species Streptomyces sp. NPDC060205. Next base: position 1,646 of record NZ_JBHWZP010000048.1, on the reverse strand, counting down.
TAGTGAGAGTGAGATCGAGTTGCTGTTTTCCTCGTGGACGTTTTAGATCATGCTTCGAAGTTCGGGGTCATGCATGCTGCATCAGAGTCCCGAAAGGCAGTCGAGGATAGTTGCGCGACGGCAGACCGTGCGACCGGACCGTCGTTCTGAGCGGCCACGCACCGGTCGGGCCGTCCGTCGGCTGCTTCTGTCGCCGCCTCCGGCGACGGGGCGATATCCGTTGTGCAAAAGCTCCTGAGTTCGTTGCGAAAGGGGTGCTGAGCCTGCCTCCGTCCCCCGAGCCTCTTCTGCCATGTGCTCCAGGAGCCGTTCCGTCACCCGCCTAGCCGGGCTTGAAGCTCGTCTCCGACGGGGTAGGGACGTTCCTGGGGCGGCAGGCGTGTCGCGGAGTCGAGGTCCGGGTGAACCCCGCGGGTATAGCCCGACAGACGGGAGTGGCGCAGCGCCCACTCGAAACCGTCCCGCTCGATCTCGGCAGCGGGAACGACCTCTTGCCCACCTTGGCACCCCACCGCAGCGGTACATCATCCACAGGAACGACGGCTTGATCCATGTCAAGCCTCGTTCACAGACCTGTCCGCCGTGATCGGAGTGAACGTCTGCCCTCTTCTGCACGGCGGGCGGGCTACCACCAGCATTATCTTGACCGGACCATCAACGGCCACGACAGGGCCGCGTCTCCTGTCCTACCGATGTGGCTCCGGCCACAGGGGAGTTTTGTCATCGACCCTGATCTCCTGGCGGCTTTGTGGAGGGAACGGCATCCGTCGGGTCCTCCCGTCGCTCACACGTTTCGCACCAGGTACGCGGATCGCTGGGTTCGCTTCCACAGCCTCCCCGGCTCGAAGCGCTACCCGGAGTCCGGGGACGAGTACGCGATCGTGCTGGGCCGGTACAACACGATCCTCGACGAGTTGTTCGCGGACGCTGATGTGTTCGTGGTGACGATGGACTGGTCGGACACACCGACCGGGCCCCCGGGCTACTCGACGCCACGACCGAGATTGCACCCGGACAGCATCCGCTGGTGGACGGAGTCGGACCAGGATGACCCAGACGCGGAGTTCCACATCCACACGCGTCTGTACGCCGACCGGCGCCGGTGGAGTCGCGGCTGTATCGACGGGCTGTTGCGAGCAGTCGCGGACGAAGCGCTCGTCGAAGTCTTCATCGCCGACACGGAACTGCGACGTATCCACCATCCCTATGACGGCGGCGCAGACGTCATTCTTGCCACGCCCGCAGAGCGTGACCGTATGCGTGACCGACACACAGACTGGCTTTCGAGCAACCCGGCCGGCCTCTGAGAACCGCAGTGACTCCCGCCTCCGGCCGACGCTCAGCGGTCTGGAACGCTGCTCGACGTTGTTGAGTGGTGTTCACAGCTCCGAGACGGTTCCATGCCCTGCAATCGACACTGCGGAGGCCGATCGTCTGGGCACTGCGGCACTTCCACCCAGGACAAAAAATCGGTGGTCACCTGGGCCGGCCGAGTCCACGCTGTGCGCCATGGAAGAACCGCTCCGCAGAATCCGTGCGCTCCACACGGCGTCCACGATCACCGTCTACCAGGCGTACTCCCCGGAAATCGCCCTGCCAGCCGTCCGAGACGGGCGTTTCCCCGCCGCGTGGAGGCGGGACAGGAT